>NZ_LZIX01000238.1:0-4993 GCF_001666955.1 Mycobacterium sp. E735
GCGGCCGCGGCATTCATCGCCATCGACGACGGCCCGAACCAAAGCCCGGTCAAGCCCGCCAGTTCGGAGGAATAGCCCGCGGTCGCCGACTCCAGCTCTGCGGCTACCGCGTCCCAGGCTGCCGCCGCGGCCAGCAGCGGGCCCGATCCCGGACCGGTGTACATCAGCCCGGAGTTGACCTCGGGGGGTAGCGACCCAAAGTCCATGGCCTGCCCTCTTCGAACACCTCAGTCAGTGAACCCCGTAGCGAACAAAATCCTATCGCCGATTCGGACGATGGTCATAGAAAACTCGCCAAAAGATTCCTTCGGTACGGAAACTGGAAGCCAATTGACTTGCACGACAATTCGAAGCACGGCCAGGCATCGGACCCGAACGCGGCGGCCGTACTGAAATCCTCTGTGCCGCAAGGTTACTTGGCCGTGAGGGCCACGCGGCGCGGTCGGATTCCCGAGGTCCCCGCCGCACCTGGGCAAGCCAGCGCTGGGTGGACCGCCGTCCACGAAATCTCCACGACGCACTGCAACGAACCCGCCGGTGTGCGAGCCGGCGAAGCGACGCCTCCGGACCCTGTCCGGCCGGCCTCGGGGCTTTCTCACAAAAGCGTGTGCGCGGATTTGCGGCGTATGAATGAATAATCGGCGAAACCAACTGGCCGCAGGCGAAAGGTCGACGGAAGTGGCTAAGAAAGCCCAATCAGTGGCGGACGCGGCAAAAGAGAGCCTGGCCGCGGAGCTCGACCGTCTACGGCAGCGGCGCGACCGCCTCGAGGTCGAGGTCCGCAACGACCGCGGCATGGTGGGCGATCACGGCGACGCCGCCGAGGCGATCCAGCGCGCCGAGGAGCTGGTGGGCCTCAGCGACCGGATCAACGAGCTGGACCGCCGGCTGCGCACCGGCCCGTCGGAGGCCGACGCGTCGGAGACCCTGCCCGGTGGCACCGAGGTGACCCTGCGCTTCTCCGACGGCGAAGTGGTCACCATGCAGGTGATCTCGATCGTGGAAGAGACGCCGGTTGGCCGGGAAGGTGAGACCCTGACCGCGCGCAGCCCCCTGGCCCAGGCGTTAGCCGGACACAAGGCGGGCGACACGGTGACCTACTCCACGCCGCAGGGCGAGGATCAGGTCGAGCTGATCGCGGTCAAGCTGCCCCGCTAGAGCGTCCCGTAGCGTCCCCGGCGCGGCCCGCCGGCCCGCCGGCCCGGATAGACTCCCCCCGATGGTTGCCCCGCCGCCCGATGCCGCCCCGCCCAGCCCACAGTTGAGCCTGACGACACAGGTGATGCGTTTCGTCGTCACCGGCGGCTTGGCGGGAATCGTGGACTTCAGCCTGTACCTGGCCCTGTACAAGGCGGTGGGCGTCCAAGTCGACCTGGCCAAGGCCACCAGCTTCGTCGTCGGCACCATCACCGCCTACCTGATCAACCGCCGGTGGACTTTCCAAGCCGCCCCCAGCACCGCCCGGTTCGTCGCGGTCATGATCCTCTACGCCGTCACCTTCGCCGTCCAGGTCGGGCTCAACCACCTGTGCCTTGCGCTTATGCACTACCGCGGGTGGGCCATACCCGTCGCGTTCGTGATCGCGCAGGGCACCGCGACGGTCATCAACTTCATCGTGCAGCGAGCCGTTATCTTCCGCATCCGCTGAGCCAGTTGCGCAAGCGGTACCCTCTTTGACGATGTTGAGCACCGACGTTGGAACCACCCCCACCCGGCTGATGGGCTTTGGCCACACCGCGCCGTCGGTGGCCGAGGTGCTCTCGACCCGAGATCCCGAGCTGATCGCCAAGGCCGTCGCCCGGGTAGCCGAATCCGGCGGACCGAACGGACGGGGTGTCATCGCGCGCGGCCTGGGCCGGTCCTACGGCGACAACGCCCAAAACGGCGGCGGCCTGGTGATCGACATGACCCCGCTGAACCGCATCCACTCGATCAGCGCCGACACCCGGCTGGTCGACGTCGACGCCGGCGTCAGTCTGGACCAGTTGATGAAGGCGGCGCTGCCGTTCGGGCTGTGGGTGCCGGTGCTGCCGGGCACGCGTCAGGTCACCGTCGGCGGCGCGATCGCCTGCGACATCCACGGCAAGAACCATCACAGCGCGGGCAGCTTCGGCAACCACGTGCGCTCGATGGACCTGCTCATGGCCGACGGCACCGTCCGCACCATCACCCCCGACGGTGAGGACGCCGAACTGTTCTGGGTCACCGTCGGCGGCAACGGCCTGACCGGGATCGTGCTGCGCGCGACCATCGAGATGACGCCGACCGAAACGGCGTATTTCATCGCCGACGGTGTGGCCACCAAGGACCTCGACGAGACGGTCGCCGTTCACCTCGACGGCAGCGAGGCCAACTACACCTACTCCAGCGCCTGGTTCGATTTGATCAGCCCACCGCCCAAACTCGGCCGGGCCGCGGTCAGCCGCGGCAGCCTGGCCAAGCTGGACCAACTGCCCGAGAAGCTGGCCAAAAATCCGCTGAAATTCGATGCGCCCCAGCTGTTGACGGTGCCGAACATATTTCCGGTCAGCGCGATGAACAAGCTGTCTTTCATGGCCATCGGCGAGGTGTACTACCGCTTGGGCGGAACCTACTCCGGCAAGATCATGAACCTGTCGCAGTTCTACCACATGCTCGACCTGGTCAACGGCTGGAATAACGCTTACGGCCCAATGGGTTTCGCGCAGCACCAGTTCCTGGTTCCGCCGGACGCGATGGACGAGTTCAAGGCCATCATCCGCTGGATCCAGACCCGCGGCCATTATTCGGCGCTGAACGTGTTCAAACTCTTCGGCCCGGGCAACCGCGCGCCGCTGAGTTTCCCGATGGCCGGGTGGAACGTCGCGATGGACTTCCCCAACAAGCCGGGGATCAACGAGTTCCTCAACGAACTTGACAGGCGGGTATTGGAATTCGGCGGCCGGGTGTACACCGCCAAAGATTCCCGCGCGAGCGCCGAGACCTTCCACGCCATGTACCCGCGCATCGACGAGTGGATCGCGGTGCGCCGCAAGGTGGACCCCGCCGGGGTGTTCGCCTCCGACATGGCCCGACGTTTGGAGCTGTTGTAAATGGTGCTGGACGCTGTGGGAAACCCGCAGACCATCCTGTTGCTCGGCGGGACCTCCGAGATCGGGCTCGCCATCTGCGAGCGCTATCTGCAGAACGCGCACGCCCGTATCGTGCTGGCCGCCATGCCCGATGACCCGGGCCGCGACGCCGCCGTCGCCCAGATGAAGGCGGCGGGCGCGCGGTCGGTGGAGCTGATCGACTTCGAGGCCACCGACCCCGACAGCCATCCGAAGACCATCGAGGCGGCGTTCGCCCATGGCGACGTCGACGTGGCGATCGTCGCGTTCGGCATCCTCGGGGACGCCGAGGAGCTGTGGCAGGATCAGCGCAAGGCCGTCCTGGCCGCCGAAATCAACTACACCGCAGCGGTTTCGGTGGGTGTGCTGCTCGGCGAGAAGATGCGCGCGCAGGGCTTCGGCCAGATCATCGCGATGAGCTCGGCCGCCGGGGAGCGGGTGCGACGATCGAACTTCGTCTATGGCTCCACCAAGGCCGGACTGGATGGCTTCTATCTGGGTCTCGGAGAAGCGCTGCGCGAGTACGGGGTTCACGTCCTGGTGATCCGCCCGGGCCAGGTCCGCACCCGGATGAGCGCGCACGTCAAGGAAGCCCCGCTGACGGTGGACAAGGAGTACGTCGCCAACCTCGCGGTGACCTCGGCCGCAAAGGGTAAGGAATTGGTTTGGGCGCCAGGAGCATTCCGGTACGTGATGATGGTGTTGCGACACATCCCCCGGCCCATCTTCCGCAAGCTGCCCATCTGATCATGCGTAACGCGCTGGCCAGCCTCGGCCAGATGGCTTTGGCGGCCGCGGTGGCCGTCATCGTCGCCGTGGTCTCGCTGGTCGCCATCTCTCGCGTCCAGTGGCCGGCCTTTCCGTCATCGAATCAGCTGCACGCGCTGACCACCGTGGGCCAGGTCGGCTGCCTGGCCGGCCTGGTCGGCGCGGGCTGGGCGTGGCGGCGGTGGCGGTGGCCGGCGCGGCTGGGCGGGCTGGCGTTCGTCTCCGCGTTCACCGTCGTGACGCTGGGCATGCCGTTGGGGGCCACCAAGCTGTACCTGTTCGGCATTTCCGTCGACCAGCAGTTCCGCACCGAGTACCTGACCCGGCTCGCCGACAGCCCCGCCCTGCGCGACATGACCTACATCGGGCTGCCGCCGTTCTACCCGCCCGGCTGGTTCTGGATCGGCGGGCGGGCCGCGGCGCTGAGCGGGACACCGGCCTGGGAGGTCTACAAGCCCTGGGCCATCACCTCGATCACCATCGCGGTCGCCGTCGCACTGGTGCTGTGGTGGCGGATGGTCCGGTTCGAATACGCGCTGATCGTCACCACCGCGACGGCGGCGGCGACCCTGGCCTACGGCTCGCCCGAACCGTACGCGGCGATGATCACCGTGCTGCTGCCGCCGGTGCTTGTGCTGACGTGGTCGGGCCTGCGCGCCGGCGGCCGGTGGGATCCCCCCGAGCGTCACGCCAGCGTGACGCCGGACGCCCATGGCCACGCTGGCGTGACGCTCGAGGCGCCGGCGGAGCCGCACCGCGGCTGGGCCGCGGTCATCGCCGCCGGACTCTTCCTGGGGTTCACTGCCACCTGGTACACGCTGCTGTTCGGTTTCACCGCGTTCGCGATGGCGCTGATGGGCCTCGCGCTGGCCGGCTCGCGCTGGCGACACCGCGGGTGGCGGGCGGCGCTCGACCCGCTGCGCAGGCTGGGCGTGATCGCCGTCATCGCCGCCGCCATCGGCAGCACCACCTGGCTGCCGTTCCTGTTGCGGGCGATCCGCAGCCCGGTGAGCAACTCCGGCAGCGCGGCGCACTACCTGCCGGCCGACGGCGCCGTGCTGACCTTCCCGATGCTGCAGTTCTCCCTGCTGGGCACGATCTGCCTGCTCGGGGCGCTGTGGCTGGTGGTGCGCGCC
>NZ_LZIX01000239.1:0-4978 GCF_001666955.1 Mycobacterium sp. E735
CCCGGCCGAGGGCGGTGTCGCCGACGGCGATCGCCGCACCGAGGGACGGTTCGCGCTGTACTCGCTCGCCGACGCCGCGTCCGATGCCGCGCCCTTGAAACAGGGCAGGAAATCCTCGGACGCGCCGTCGGTTCCGCAACCGTCGGTCGTCGCCGAGCTGGACTACGCGACCCTGACGCTGGCGCAGCTGCGGGCCCGCCTGCAGTCCCTGAGCGTCGACGAACTCGAAGCCCTGCTGGCCTACGAGCAGGCCACGAAGGCCCGCGCGCCTTTTCAGACGCTGCTGGCCAACAGGATCACCCGCGCGAACGCGAAGTGACCCCGGCCGCACAGTCCGAACCGAACTCCGCCGAGAACCCGTTTCCGGTGCGCGCGGTGGCCATTCGCGTCGCGGGCTGGATCGACAAGCTCGGCACGGTATGGGTCGAGGGCCAACTCGCCCAGATCAGCGCCCGGGCCGACTCCAAGACGGTGTTCATGGTGTTGCGTGACCCGGCCGCCGACATGTCGCTGACCGTGACCTGTTCGCGCGACCTGGTGGCCAACGCACCGGTAAAGCTGGCCGAGGGCACGCAGGTGGTGGTCTGCGGCAAGCCCTCCTTCTACACCGGTCGCGGCACATTCTCGTTGCGGCTCAGCGAGATTCGCGCCGTCGGCGTCGGCGAGCTGCTGGCGCGCATCGATCGGCTGCGTCGGCTGTTGGACGCCGAAGGGCTCTTCGATCCCCGGCTCAAGCGGCCAATCCCCTTCCTGCCCAACATGATCGGCCTCATCACCGGGCGGGCTAGCGCCGCCGAGCGCGACGTGACGACGGTGGCCACCGGACGCTGGCCCGGCGTCCGGTTCGCGGTGCGCAACACCGCGGTGCAGGGCCCCAACGCGGTGGCGCAGATCGTCGAGGCGCTGTACGAACTCGACCGCCACAGCGAGGTCGACGTCATCGTGGTCGCCCGCGGCGGTGGCAGCGTGGAGGACCTGCTGCCGTTCTCGGACGAGACGCTGTGCCGCGCGATCGCGGCGTGCCGCACCCCGGTGATCAGCGCCGTCGGCCACGAACCCGACAACCCGCTGTGCGACCTGGTCGCCGACCTGCGTGCGGCCACCCCCACCGACGCGGCCAAGAAGGTGGTTCCCGACACCGCCGCCGAGCTCCGGCTGATCGACGACTTGCGCCGGCGCAGCGCGCAGGCGCTGCGCAGCTGGGTGTCTCGCGAACAACGCGCGCTCGCCCAGATCCGCAGCCGGCCGGTGCTCGCCGAACCGCTGACGGCACTGACGGCACGCGCCGAGGAGATCCACCGCGCCCGGTCGGCGATACGCCGCGACGTCACCCGGCTGGCCGCCGCCGAGACGGAGCGCGTCGGCCACCTCAGCGCGCGGCTGGCGACCCTGGGCCCCGCGGCCACGCTGGCCCGCGGCTACGCGGTGGTGCAGGCGGTCCCCGACTCCGGGCCCCCGGTGGTGCTGCGGTCGGTCTCCGGCGCGCCGGCGGGCAGCCGGCTGCGGGTGCGGGTTGCCGACGGCGCGATCGCCGCGGTGAGCGAAGGGCAGACCGATGGCCGCTGAAGAGGAGCATTCAATTACACCTATTAGTCAACTCGGCTACGAGGCGTGCCGGGATGAACTGATCGAGGTCGTGCGCCTCCTGGAGCAGGGCGGCCTGGACCTGGATGCATCGCTGAAGTTGTGGGAAAGAGGCGAAGAGCTGGCGAAGCGTTGCGAAGAGCATTTAGCTGGGGCTCGCAAGCGCATCGAGGATGCACTGGCGGCCGGCCAGGCGGAAGACGCCTGAATTGGGCCACTCTAGGGAAGCCGAGACGATGATCTTGTTCGAAATTGGAACACGTTTCAGTTATGCTTCGGGCCATGGCTGATCCGACACTGACCACCGAACTCGGCCGCGTCCTGGTAACCGGCGGCTCCGGCTTCGTCGGCGCCAACCTGGTCACCACCCTCCTGGACCGCGGATACCGGGTGCGTTCGTTCGACCGCGCGCCGTCGCCGCTTCCGGAGCACCCGCAACTGGAGGTGCTCGAGGGCGACATCACCGACACCGCCGTCTGCGCCCAGGCGGTGGACGGTATCGACACCGTCTTTCACACCGCGGCCATCATCGAGCTGATGGGCGGCGCGTCGGTGACCGACGCGTACCGGCAGCGCAGCTTCGCCGTGAACGTCGGAGGCACCGAGAACCTGGTGCACGCCGGACAGGCGGCGGGCGTGAAGCGATTCGTCTACACGTCGTCCAACAGCGTCGTGATGGGCGGCCAGAACATTCCCGGCGGCGACGAGACGCTGCCCTACACCACCCGGTTCAACGACCTCTACACCGAGACGAAGGTGGTCGCGGAGCGGTTCGTGCTGTCGCAGAACGACATTGGCGGCATGCTCACGTGTGCGATTCGCCCCAGCGGGATCTGGGGGCGCGGCGACCAGACGATGTTCCGCAAACTTTTCGAAAGCGTGATCGCCGGCCACGTCAAGGTGCTTATCGGCCGCAAATCGGCCCGCCTGGATAACTCTTACGTGCACAACCTGATTCACGGTTTCATCCTGGCCGCCCAGCACCTGGTCCCCGGCGGCACGGCACCGGGTCAGGCGTATTTCATCAACGACGGCGAACCGATCAACATGTTCGAGTTCGCCCGGCCGGTGGTCGAGGCGTGCGGCGCCAATTGGCCCCGCGTGCGGGTGAACGGCCCGATGGTGCGCGTGGCGATGACCGGTTGGCAGCGGCTGCATTTCCGCTTCGGCATCCCGGCGCCGCTGCTCGAGCCGCTGGCCGTCGAGCGGCTTTATCTGGACAACTACTTCTCGATCGCCAAGGCGCGCCGTGACCTCGGCTATGAACCCCTGTTCACCACCGAACAGGCGATGTCGCAATGCCTCCCGTACTACGTCGACATGTTCCAGCGCATGAAAAGCCAAGCGGACGTTGGGTCCCCGAAGCCGGCGGTCGGCGGGGGGCAGTGAGTTCGCTTGCGCGGACGCTGACGAAACCACCGCGCCGGGGCTAAAGTTCCCTCAGCGGCGACGACGCGGAGGGCGGCCCGGTGGCATGAATACCGAATTCACGCTCAACCAAAAGCGCGCCCTGGCGATCCTGACCGCGATCGCCCTGCTGTTCGGTGCGTACTTCCTGCGCGACTACTTCGTGCTGATCGTCGTGGCCGCGGTAGGGGCCTACCTCTTCACACCGCTGTTCAACTGGTTCAGCAGGCGGCTGGGCACCGGGTTGGCGGCGACCAGCACCCTGTTGTGCGCGCTCGTGGCCGTCGTCGTGCCGATCACGCTCCTGGTGCTCCTGGCGATCGTTCAGATCTCCCGCATGATCGACAGCATCACCGATTGGGTCAAGTCGACGGACCTCAGCGCGCTTGGCGACCGCACACTGCGGGCGGTGAACGAGCTGCTGTCCCGGGTTCCCTTCGCGCACATGACGATAACGACGGAAACCCTGCGCAAGGCGATGGTCACGGTGGGCCGAAATGTCGGTGAATGGGCGCTGCACTTCCTGCAGGGCGCCGTCGGTGGTATCGCAGGCGCGGTCACGTCGGCCATCATCTTCCTGTATGTCTTCGTCGCGCTGCTGGTGCACCGCGAGCGGGTGCGGAGATTGATCGCCGAACTCAACCCCCTCGGCGACGAGGTCACTGATCTGTACCTGGCCAAAGCCGGAGCAATGGTGCGCGGCACCGTCAGCGGCCAGTTCGTGATAGCACTGTGCCAAGGCGTCGCGGGCGCCGCGTCCATCTATGTCGCCGGCTTTCACCACGGATTCTTCATCTTCGCGGTCCTGCTCACCGCGTTGTCGATCATCCCATTGGGCGGCGGGATCGTGACCATCCCCTTCGGCATCGGAATGATCTTCTTCGGCAACATCGCCGGCGGCGCGTTTGTCGTGCTCTGGCACCTCGTCGTGGTCACCAACATCGACAACTTCCTGCGGCCGATTCTCGTTCCGCGTGATGCCCGGCTGAACCCGGCGCTGATGCTGCTGTCGGTGTTCTCGGGCATAGCGATGTTCGGCCCCTGGGGCATCGTCATCGGGCCCGTGCTGATGATCCTCATCGTCACGACCATCGAGGTGTATCTGATGGTGTTCAAGGGCACCGAACCGGACACTCCCGAGCCGCCGCCCGCCCGCCGCAATTGGTTTCGCCGGCAGGCGAAGTCGGGCGCGGCGCAGCCCGGCGCGGACTGACGCCGGCAGTTAGCGGAACCCCACCATCTGGCTGCCCCACGCGGCGCGGATCTTCCCATCGACGTCGTGCGCGACGGTGTCGCTCGCGTCGATGATGAGGCAGGCGCGGTCCGCCTCCCGGTAGGGCCTCCACTCCGGCTCGCCGCCCGGGCCCGCGGGCGTCGACCGCGCGGCGAAGTTGATCCACCGGGTCCGCATTCGCCTGGAGACCGCCTTGGCGGTCTTGCTGCCGCCCAGCTTCAGGGTGGGATCCTTCGGCGCCCCGAGATTGCCCCAGACGTAGGGCAATTCGGTGGCGTGGGCGGCATTGACCAACAGCAGCTTCAGTAGCGGGGTCGCATAATCGAATCGGTACAGGTAGACCGGTGCCACCTTGCTGTGCCCCTCGGCCAGCCAGACCGACGGCATCCGGAACCCGACATCTGTCGCGATGCTCAAACTCCTTGCCCTGCGCCGCAGCCGGGAATAGGTCAGTCCGATCTGCTCGTCGGTCGGCAATTGCAGGTCCGGTTGTTCGGCCGCGATCTGGTCGAACATCGACGTGATCGCGCGAGGCGTGATCGGCATCAGCCGCGAACGCATCAATCGGAAGAGCGCCGCCTCGTGCTTGTTCGTCCCGATGATCAGGGGGACCGGAAGCGAGCGGCCCTCCTGCACGCGCTTGACCGGGTAGTCGTCCAGCAGGTCGCCGTCGATGATCGGGACGAACGCAAGGAGGCCGGGATTGCGCACCGGCACTTCGTCGAAGACCTCTTGGGATGCGGCAAGCAGCAC
>NZ_LZIX01000240.1:0-698 GCF_001666955.1 Mycobacterium sp. E735
CACGGCGTCGGCCGGGGGTGCCGGCGGTACGGCGTCTGCCGGGGGCGCCGGGGCAGGCGGCGGCCGGGGGCGCCGGCGGCAAGGCGTCGGCCGCAGCTCTGGCTGGTCGAAACCGGTCAGCTGCACCGGCGGCGGGGGCGGCGGGGGCGCGTCGGCGGGCGGGGGAGCCAGGGGCGCCGGCTGGCCGTTGATTCCGGGCGCATCAAGCGGAGCGTCCAGGCCGGCCGGCGCGGGAACCTCGCGCGGGGACGGGCCGGACAGCGGGCCACCGCACACGGGCCAGGCACCGCGGCCCTGGGTGGCCAGCACGCGCTCGGCGACGGCGATCTGCTGCTCTTTGGTGGCCAGTTCGGCCGACGGCGCGTACTGGCCACCGCCGTGCGAAGCCCAAGTGCTCGAGCTGAACTGCACGCCACCGTGGTAGCCGTTGCCGGTATTGATCGCCCAGTTGCCGCCGGATTCGCACCGGGCTACCTGGTCCCACTCGCCGTCGGTGGCAGCGGCCGCCTGGCCGGCCAGGGCGATGCTGCCGCCACCGAGGACCGCGCCGGTGACGGCGATCTTGGCGACGCTGATGTTTGACGTGCTGGGCTTACGGTGACGTCCACTCATAGGCCGTGAAAAATCCTCTCTCGTCACGCGCCTGCGAGGTCAGCTGTCGGGTTCGGGTTGGAGAGGCCACCCGGCCGTCGTCGTGT
>NZ_LZIX01000241.1:0-16100 GCF_001666955.1 Mycobacterium sp. E735
GCTGCCGCTGGCCCGGGCGCTGGTCGACGGGGCGGGGATGCCCCCCGAGGCGGTGGGGCCGATCGACGCGGTGCTGCGCCCGATGGTGGACCGCGCCTACGACCCGGGCCCGGCGCACAACCCGGTCCAGATCATCAACGGCATCACCCACATCCCGACGATTTTCTCTGCGGTCTCCTGGCCCATCCGCGGCGCCCGCGCCGGGATCAACCTGGCCACCAACTCCCTGGCCGTCGCCAACCTGGCCCGGATCCTCACCCCGGGTCCCGGGCTCGGCAAAGGCGGCGTGGTGCGCAAGGTCGTCCGCGCGGTCGTCAAAGCCAAGAAGTAACCGCTAGAGCCGCAGCCCGTCGCGGGGCGAAAAGCCAATCAGCTGTTCGGCTATCGGCGCCGGTGACTTCTCTTCTTCGGGCAGCAGCGGCTTACGTCCGACCGGGCGACGGCGCCCCAGCGGCCGGCTCAAGGACGCCCAGCCCGACGGCCACCACCAGTTCGCCCGCCCGACCAGCACGGCGATGGCGGGCACCGTCACCGTCCGCAGCAGGAACGTATCCAGCAGCAGGCCCGTCCCCAGGACGAAGCCGGCCTGAATCACCGTCGACAGGCTGGCGAATACCAGGCCGTACATCGACGCTGCCATGATCAGGCCCGCCGCGGTGATCACCCCGCCCGTCGAGGAGACGGTTCGGACGACACCGGTTCGGATTCCCGACGCCGACTCGTCCCGTAGCCGGGAAATGAGCAGCATGTTGTAGTCAGCGCCCACCGCGACCAAGATGACGAAGGTCAATCCCGGGACGCTCCAATGCATTTGCGCGCCGAGTAGGAACTGGAACACGATGACGCCGATGCCGAGGGCCGACATGTACGACACGATCACCGTGCCGATCAGGTACAACGGCGCAACGACCGCCCGCAGCAATGCAATGAGAATGAGCAGCACCACGCAGATCGTCATCGCGATGATGAACCGCAGATCGTGATCGGAGTAGTCGCGCGTCTCCTTGAGCACCACCGGCAGCCCCACCACCGAGACCTTGGCGTCGGCCAGCGTGGTGTTCGGCTGGGCGCCCTGCGCAGCCGCCCCGATCGCGTTGACCTGATCCATCGCCGCGGTGCTGAACGGATCGAGATCGGTCTGGATCAGGTACCGCATCGCGTGTCCGTCGGGTGAAACGAACGCGCCGGCAAGTCGTTTCAACTGATCGGCCGTCATTCCGCCCATCAGGTCCTGCACCCCGCCCGGCAACTCGGCCGGCTTCCCGCCCTCACCGGTGGCGTACGACAAGGCTTGTGCGGGAATGTAGAAGCCCGCCATCGCCGGCGTCGTGGCTTCCTTCTTCATCGACAGCAGGAACGCGGACGCCTCCCCCAGCCCGAAACCCATCTTCTTGACCTGATCGACCAGTTGCTGCACTCCGTCGGCCAATTGCCTGCTGCCGTCCGCCAGCGTGTTGGTCCCCTGCTGCAGGAAGGTGATCTTCGCCCGCATGCCGCCCGGGCTGCCCATCCCCAGGGAGCCCATCGCACCGATGACGGTGGACAGCGCCCGGCGCAACCCGGAAACCGTTGCCGCGAGGGTGTGTACGGCCTCGGTCGCCCGCAGTTGGCGCGCCAACTCCGATATCTTGCCCAGCGTCCCGTCGTCGCGCGCGGTCACCAACCGCTGCAGTTCCTCGCGCGCGTTCACGCAGGCGGGCTCGGCGCTGCACATCGGGCTGTTGTCCAGTGCACCCAGCACTGGGTTGGCCCAATCGGAGTTGTTCGCAACGAAATTGGCGTTGGCGCCGATGGCGTCGCCGAGCGAACGCATCCCGTTGACGAGCCGTTCGGCGCCCTCGAGTTCGGCCAGCGCCCGGTTCCCGCCGAAGACGTTCTGCAGCGTCGCCAGCGCGTCGACCAGGCCCCCGACGGCGGACACCGCCTGATTCACCTGGGTGCGCACGTCGCCGAGCTTGCCCGCCATCGTGTTGGCGCCGCCCGCCAACCGGTCGAGATCACCGGTGTGGTCGACGATTTGCTTGGAGCCCGCGTCCAGTTTGTCGCCGACTTCACCGGCCTGCCATGAGGTCTTGGCCTGCTCCAGGGACTGCCCGGTGGGCCGGGTGATGCCCCGGACCATCGCGACACCCGGCACCTGGCTGACTCGCTGTGCCATCTGTTCGAGGTCGGCGAGGGCCCTCGCCGTCCTCAGATCCTGCGGCGAGGAGATGAACAGGTACTCGGGGATGATCAGGTTGGTCGAGAAGTGCTTGTCCAGCGCGGCGTATCCGATCGAGCTTTCGACGGTGCCGGGCAGGGCCTTGCGGTCGTCGTAGTTGTAGCGGGCCAGACCCGCGCACCCGGCCAGGATCACCAGCACCAGCGCGCTGGCCAGCAGGTGGGTCTTGGGCCGGCGCACGATGTTGATGCCCGAACGCCGCCAGAAGCGCCGGCTGAGGTCGCTGCGCGGCGCGATCCAGCCGCGGCGCCCGGCGAGCACCAGCAGGGCCGGCAGCAGGGTGATCGCCGCAAAGAACACGACGGCCACCGAGATGCCGAGCACCGGCCCGACCGTCCGCAAGATTCCCAACCGGGTGAAGACCATCCCGAGGAAGGTGATCGCGACGGTGGCGGCCGACGCCGCGATCACTTTGCCGATGGACGCCAGCGCCTTGACCACCGCCTCATCCGAAGCCACGCCCTGACGCACGTAGTCGTGATATCGGCTGATCAGGAACACCGCGTAATCGGTTCCGGCGCCGACCATCATCCCGCTCATGAAGATGACGGTCTGGTTGGCGATGCCCAGGCCCGCCGATCCGACGACGGCCACCAGCCGCTGGGCCACCACCGCGGACGTCCCGATCGTCAACAGCGGCAGCACCATGGTGACCGGGTTCCGGTAGATCACCAGCAGAATGACGAACAACAGCACGACGATCGCTAATTCGATTCGCGCGCGGTCGCGCTGGCCGGTGAGGTTCAGGTCGGCGACCGTCGACGCGGGCCCGGTCAGGTTGGCCCTCAGCGTGGATCCCGCCACGGTCTGCTTCACGGTGTCGGCCACCCGCGCGTACGCCTGTTTGGATTGCGGCGAGCCGAGGTCGCCGGGCAGGCCGACGGGCAGCATCCACGCCTGGTGGTCCTTACTGGTCATCAGCTCACGCAGCGGCGGGGTGGTCAGAAAATCCTGCACCATCGCGACGTCTCGGCTGTCCCGGCGGAGGGCCTCGACGAGGTTCCGGTAGGTGCCTTCGTCGGCGGGGGTCAGCCCCTTACCGTCGCTGAGCACCACCACCGCGATGCTCTGCAACCCGGCTTCCCCGAACGCGGCGTTCATGTTTCGGGTTGCGGCCAACACCGGGGCGTCCGAGGGCAGGATGGCCACCGGGTGTTGCTGAGAGATCTGTTCCAGCGACGGCGCGGTCAGCGATAGGACGCCCGCGATCGCGATCCAGACGCCGATCACCAGCCACGGCCGGCGCACTATCAGGCGTCCGAGCCGGGGGAAGATGCCCGGGGAGTCGTCCCGGCCGGCCTTCGCTAGTGACATTCGAGAACCGCATTCTTTCCGGCGTTAGTACGCGGCCTGCCGATACCGGTGGGCAGCGTTACGTGCACGCTCGGCCGCCCCGCCGTCGGCGATGCGGACGCACACGGATTTTAGGGCATCGAGGTATCGGGTCACGGAATTTCGGGCCACCGGGTGGTCGGGGAACAACACGCTGGCTGCGGTCTCGTCGAACCGCCCCACCATGGTGCTCAACGGGTAGGTGACCCTGCCGTCGCTGTGTGCACCCACGGTCAGTCCCTCGAAGAATTTTGTCATCATCGACAGCGGATTGGCTTGCGCGTCAAAGAAATTCACCAGGTTGAACAGCGGCGGCGGCCTGCGCAGTGACGGCACCAGTTCGACGACGCGCTCGAAGGGCACCCGCGCGAGGTCCGCCCCCGCGTCGAAGGACTCCTGCGCGCTCCGGGCGATGTCGTTGAAGGACAGCCCGGCGACGGGCACGGCGATCGGGATCTGGCCGGTGAACCAGCCCTGCGTCGTGAAGTCGTCCTGCGTGCTGCGCGTGTCCTTCGGGGTGATGCCGAAATAGGTTTCGGCGCTGGTCAATTCGTGACTCGCCAGGGCGAGGCACGCGAACATCCCCCCGACGAAACGGGCGCCCGCACCGACGCAGGCGGTCTCGAATCGATGGGTTTGTCCCTCATCCAGCAGTGTCAGGCCCCCTAAGTCGCCTTCATAGGGCACGGATTGATCGCCGAGGGGGAGCGGGAACGCCGGGAACGTCCCGTCGTTGCGTTCGGCGAAGTCGACCCAGGCGCGCACCTCCGCGGAGCCGGCGGTCAGCGCCGAGGTGTACTCCCGCTGCCGGACGCAGTGGTCGGCGTAGCTGCCGGCCGGCGGAAGTTCGACCGGCGGGTTGCCCCCGGTGAGCTCCGCGTACATCGTCTGGAATTCCATGAGTCCCATTCCGACGAATTGGCCGTCGGCGTGCAGGTGGTCGATGCTGGCGTAGAAGGTGAAGCGGTCGGGGCGCTGAATCACCCCGAAGCCGAAGCAATCCCACTGCAGCGAGTCGGGGGTGGCCACGACATGGTCCTGCAGCTGGGCGCTGGTCAGGTCGCCGTGTTCGGTGAGCACCAGCTCGATGTCGACCGGGTCGGCGATGGTGTGCCGAACGATGTGGTCGGCGTCGAAGTACTCGAACCAGCTGCGGTAGGTGTCGTGCCGGCGCAGGTGCGCATTGATGACGTAGGTCATGGCGCGCAGGTCGCAGCGGCCCGACACCTCGACCGAAGCGATCAGCAACCGGGAGTGATCCAGGCCGCGGGCGGCCTGTTCGCGCAGGCTGCGAAGGTGCCGGGCCTGGACGTAGCTGGGGGGCACCGGGCTGACCGGCGCCGCGAGGGCCTTGGTGCGGGCAGACGGTGACGGGTGCCACGCGAACAATGCGCCGGGCGCGGGCGCCCATTCCTTGACCGTTGAGACTTCCAATGGCCCGATCCGCACCGCTGCCTCCCGTACGTAGCACCGACGGCGGTGCGTGGAGAAGGCAGTGACTGCTCACCCGGGGGATCCGCCAAACACCGGTGGTGCCGAGGTTCCCCGGTAGCGTAGCCCCCGCTGCCGTGCGCCGCTCGGAACGACGTGCCGCCCGGCCGGCGTCCCGAAGGTCAGGCCGTGCGCTCTTCGAGCGCCCGGCGCGCCGCGTTGTAGCCGGGCGTGAAGGTGATGCCCGGCCCCCCGTGGCAGCCGGCGCTGCCCAGGTACAGCCCTTCGATGGGGATCGGCTGACCGCGAAAGCCCTTGGGGCCGGGGCGGTTCGGCCCGATCTGATCCGAGCTCAGCAGTCCATGGCAGTAATCGCCTCCCGGGGCGCCGAACATCACGCCCATGTGCTTGGGGGTGAAGGTGGTGTGCCGGATGATGCTGCGCTCGAAGTTCGGCGCCAATCGGGTGATCTTGTCGATCACGCGCTGGCCCATCTCGACCTTCGCGTCGCCATAGTCGGCGCCACCCTCGATCGGGAACCACAGCGCGAACGCCGAGGCGGCGTGCTTGCCCTCGGGGGCCAGGTCCGGGTCGTTCTGCGTCGGAATCTGCAACACCACGGTGGGGTCGGCCGGCACGATTCCGCGGCGGCAGTCCTCCCACTGCTGCTGAACCTCCTCCGGCGTGCAGAACAGGCCGATGGATGCCTGCATCGCCGGGTCGTTGAGCGCCTCGTAGGGCGCGGCGAACTCCGGCGCCTCCTCCAGCGCGAAGTGCATCTGCAGGTAGCTGCCCCGATGGTCGGTCCGGGCAAATCGCTCCCGAATGTCGGCGGGCAGCAGGGCCGGGTCGATCAGGTCGTTGACGGTGACGTCGGGCGCGATGCCGGAGACGACAATCGGGGCGGTCAACTCCTCGCCGGCCTCGGTGCGCACCCCGCGCACCCGCCCGTCGGCGACCAGGATCTCGGTCACCTTGGAGCGCAGCCGGACTTCCCCGCCGTGGCTTTCCAGCAGCTCGCCCAGGTGCGAGGTGAGCGCCCCGATACCGCCGCGCAGTTTCTTCATCTGCATGGTGTCGCCGTCCGGGACACCCAAGCCGAAGGCGAGCGCGGCCGCGCTGCCCGGGGTGGCCGGCCCGCGATACAAGGTGTTGACGGCCAGCACGGTCATCGATCCGCGCAGCGCGCCGTGCTTTTCGCGGTCGGGAAGGTAACGGTCCAGCACGTCGGTGACCGAACCGAAGAGCATGTCATCGATGGCTGAGCGCTCGAATTCGTTTGTGGCGCAGGCATACATCTCGTCGAACGTCTTGGGCTCGGTTCCCGCCTCGAACCTGCCCAGCGCCCGCGTGGGGGCCTGAGCCCAGGCCATCATCCCCGCCATCCCGTTGACGGCGTCCGCCCCGTGCACCTCGTTGAGGTGGGTGAACAACTTGATCGGGTCGCTGTACTGGATCAGCGGGTCGTCCCCGACGCCGCGCACCGCCACCGACATCACGTCGAGGTCGATCGTCGGCAGGGTGTCCAGGCCGAGCTCCTCGACGACCACCGTCGAGGTGGGGAACTGGACCGAGCCGGCGATCTCGAAGCGGTACCCGTCGAAGAGCTCCACCGTGGACGCCATGCCACCGGCGTACAGCTTGGAATCCAGGCACACCGTGCGCAATCCCGCCTTCTGCAGCAGCACCGCGGCCGCCAGGCCGTTGTGCCCGGCACCGATAACTATCGCGTCGTAATCAGACATGTCCTGACCTCCCGCACAGCAGGCTGGCATGCGGTCAAAGTTTTGTCAATTATGACGAAACTGTGCTGACCCAGGTACCGGAGATACCCTCCCTCAGCGATTCCAGCGCGACGTGCGACATCCGCGCCAGCTCTCCGAGCGACCGCTCCTCGCCAACCATCCAGGCCTCCATCGCACCGAACACCGCGGCGGCGATGCAGCGGGCCGTCACGGTGATGCGCAGCCGCGCATCGGGCTTGCGCGGGGCCGTGCAGCTACGCCGATCCAGTTGCGCCTCGATGGCGTCGGCGAGGTCGGCCTGGACGTCGCGAATGTGGCGATGGATGCGGTCCTGGTCGAGCTCCCCGCCTCGCATCGCGGCGATCTTCGCCACGGCCTCAACGTCATAGGGAAACGCGAAGATAGCCGACTGAACGGAATCGATGAGCGGTTCGTCAGCGGGTCTGGCGTCCAGCGCCGCGCGAAACCAGTTCAGCCCGGTGTAGTCGGCAAACAGCAGATCGTGCTTGGAGCTGAAGTGCCGATAGAAGGTGCGCAGGGAGACTCCGGCGTCGGCCGCGATCTGTTCGGCCGACGTGTCCTCGACCCCCTGCGCCAGGAAGCGCACCATGGCGGCCTGGCGCAACGCCTCACGAGTGCGTTCGCTGCGCGCCGTCTGTGCCGGCCTGACCATGCAAGTAAGTTACCCCAAACCGCCTTTTGTCAGTATTGACAAAACTTTGGGTGCCGGGTGAGACTGCGGCCATGGTCTCGCTTCTTGTGCATGCAGTTCTCGGGCTCACTGTCATCGGCTGGATCGTCGCCGCGAACTCGAAGGTCTTCGCCCGGCCGGCCGGGGGTCCGTTGTTCTCCCCGCTGGAGTGCGTCTACTACCTGGTCGGGATCGCGTCGGTCGCGCTGGGCTGGTACTTCAACATCACCTACGTCTCGCAGTATTCGCACGGGTCCACCAACCCGCTGTGGGGCGAGCACGGCAGCTGGGCCGAGTACATCAGGCTGATGTTCACCAACCCGGCCGCGTCCTCCGCCAGCCAGGACTACACGATCGCGAATGTGGTTCTGCTGCCGCTGTTTACGATCGTGGACGGCTATCGCCGTGGGTTCAAGCACCCGTGGCTGTACTTCGTCTCCAGCCTGTTCACCAGCTTTGCGTTCGCGTTCGCCTTCTACTTCGCCACCATGGAGCGGCAGCGCCGGCACGAGCAGGCCCGCGAGACGGTGGACGCCTAGGTCCCCTCCGCCCAGCGGCGGGCCCACCGGTCCAGCGGATCGAGGGCCTCGCCCAGCGACAGGCCGGCCTCGCCGAGCTCGTAACACTGGTCGGCGCGCTGGACCACCAGGCCCGCGTCCGTCAGTTCGCCGAGCCGGTCATACAAAACGCTGGGGGACATGCCGTCGCAGCGCTCCCGCAAAGCCCGCGCTCCCAGCGGACCGTCGCGAAGCTCCCACAGGATCCGCAACGACCAGCGCCGCCCCAGGAGATCCAGGGCCGCCATGAGCGGGCGCCCGGTTGTCGACCCCCGCACCGGCCGCCCCGGCCGAGCCACCGATTGACGTTTCGGATTCCGTAACGTAGCTTTCTTGTCCATGGTTACGGAAATAGTAACGCCTCGCATCGGTGTCCTCGACCCGCCGTACGAGGACGCAGTGGCGGCACAACTTCAGAAGATGATGCCGCCGAACGTGCCGCCGATCGCCCTGTTTCGCACCCTGGTGCACAACATGCCCATGGCAGAGGCAATGACGCTCTGGGGCGGTTACGAACTCAGCCGCGCGTTGTCGCTGTCCCTTCGTGATCGTGAAATCGTGATCGACCGCACCTGCGCTCGCTGCGGCTGTGAGTACGAATGGGGCGTGCACGTCGCGTTTTTCGCAGAGAAGGCGCGCCTCGATCGCGAGCAGGTCCGCTCTTTGACCCAGGGCGGCGCCGACGATTCGTGCTGGACGGCCGAACGAGATCGCCTTCTCGTGCGGGCCGTGGACTCGCTCTGCGACCGTCGCGACATCGACGACGCCCTGTGGACGGCGCTGCGCGGCGAGTTCGACGAGTGCGAGATTCTCGACCTCACGATGCTGTGCGGGTGGTACCACGCGATCAGCTTCACCGCGCGTGCCGCCCGGGTGCCGCTCGAGCCGGGCAGCCCCACCTTCGCCAGCATCGGTGACTGATCGGTCCCCGAGCGGCAGTCCGCGCTCAGGTCGGTTTGCTG
This sequence comes from Mycobacterium sp. E735, assembly GCF_001666955.1. Taxonomy (NCBI): domain Bacteria; kingdom Bacillati; phylum Actinomycetota; class Actinomycetes; order Mycobacteriales; family Mycobacteriaceae; genus Mycobacterium; species Mycobacterium sp. E735. Next base: position 8,940 of record NZ_LZIX01000241.1, read on the forward strand.
GCGCGCCACCGTTGCCGCCGCCCCGACGGGTCGACCTGCACGTCCGCGAAGCCCGCCTTGAGCAGCCGCGCGCGCAGATCCTTCGGCGCGATCGGGTTGTAGGTGTCGGCGACGTGGAGCAGCCGGAAGGTCAGGGACGGGACGCCGTCGCTACCGGCGAAGGTCCCGCCCGGCTGCAGCACCCGGAAGGCTTCGGCGAAAAGCCGGTCCTGCAATTCGATGCCGGGAACGTGGTGCAGCATCGTGAAGCACACCACCGAGCTGAAGTGGTCGGCGGGAAGCCCGGTGGCGGTGCCGTCGCCGTGGATGATGCGGGCTCGGTCGCCGTAGCGGCGCTGCAAACGCTCGGCCATTGCGGCATCGACCTCGATGGCGGTGAGCGAATTCGCCCTATCCAGCAGGGCGAGCGTCGTCGCGCCGTATCCCGGGCCGATTTCCAAAGTGCGAGAGCCCAATTCGACGCCGTCCAACGCCCACGGCAGCAGCTGATCGGCCACCGCCTTCTCCCAGCCCACCGAGCTGCAGCGCCGCCGGTGCAAGAGATTCATCGCCATGACGGCCACGCTAGGCGGTCGCACACACTGCGTGCTTCCGATATTCTGCCGTGTTATGTCGGAAATCGGCCACCACGGGCCCGCGACCTCGTCGCAGGCGCTGGCGCCGGGGACCCGCATCGAGCGGCACCGACACCCCCTGCACCAGATCGTCTACCCGTCCTCGGGCGCGGTCTCGGTCACCACCCCGGCGGGCACCTGGATCACGCCGGCGAATCGGGCGATCTGGATACCGGCGGGCTGCTGGCATGAACATACGTTCCACGACCACACGCAATTTCACGGTGTGGCGCTGGACCCACGCCGCTACCGTCGTGGTCCCGCGGGGCCGGCGGTGCTGGCGGTCAACCCCTTGATGCGCGAACTCATCATCGCGTGTTCACGGGCCGCCGGAACCGACACCGGCGAGCACCATCGAATGTTGGGGGTGCTGCATGACCAGGTGCAGGCGGCCGGTCCCGGTGAGCCGCTGTGGATTCCGACACCGGTCGACGCCCGGCTCCGCGAGGCGTGCGCGTTGATCGCCGCCAACCTATCCGCGCCGTTGACGTTGCAACAGCTCGCCCGGCGGATCGGAATCAGCCAACGCACCCTGAGCCGCCTGTTCCGCGACGAGCTTTCGATGACCTTCCTGCAATGGCGCACCCAGCTCCGCCTGCAGCGCGCCCTGGTGTTGCTCGCCGAGCGCCGTGACGTCACATCGGTGGCATCCGAATGTGGTTGGGCCACAGCGAGTGCCTTCATCGACACCTACCGGCGGGCCTTCGGACACACGCCGGGCCGGGCGATCGCGAAGGCGCCCTAGCAAATGGTGGCGAACCGCAGCACCCGTTAACCGGTGGGCTCGAGCAGCTCGGTGCCCACGAAGGGCACCAGCGCGTCGGGCACCCGCACGCTGCCGTCGGGCCGCTGGTGGTTCTCCAGGATCGCCACCAGCCACCGGGTGGTGCCCAGCGTGCCGTTGAGCGTGGCGGCGGTCTGCGGCTTGCCGTTGTCGTCGCGATAGCGCGTGGAAAGGCGGCGCGCCTGAAACGTGGTGCAGTTCGACGTCGACGTCAGTTCCCGGTAGGCGCCCTGCGTGGGAACCCATGCCTCGCAGTCGAATTTGCGAGCGGCCGACGACCCGAGATCACCCGCGGCGACGTCGATTACGCGATACGGCACCTCGATGCGGGCGAGCATCTCGCGCTGCCAGCCCAGCAGCCGCTGGTGTTCGGCCTCCGCGTCGCCCGGCATGCAGTAGACGAACCCCTCGACCTTGTCGAACTGGTGCACCCGGATGATGCCGCGGGTGTCTTTGCCATAGCTGCCGGCCTCACGGCGGAAACACGACGACCAGCCCGCGTACCGCAGGGGCCCGCCGGACAGGTCCAGGATCTCGTCGGCGTGATAGCCGGCCAGCGGCACCTCGGAGGTGCCGACCAAATAGAGATCGTCGGCTTCGACCCGATAGATCTCGTCGGCGTGCGCGCCGAGGAATCCGGTTCCGGCCATCACCTCGGGGCGCACCAGCACCGGCGGGATCATCGGGATGAAGCCGTTCTCGACGGCCAGGCCCAGGGCCAGCTGCAGCAGCCCGAGCTGCAGCAGCGCGCCGCGCCCGGTCAGAAAGTAGAAGCGCGAGCCGGACACCTTCGCGCCGCGCTGCATGTCGATGAGGCCCAGCGACTCGCCAAGCTCCAGGTGGTCCTTCGGGTTCTCGAGCGCAGCCGGTTCGCCGACCAGGTCCAGGACCCGGTAGTCGTCTTCCCCGCCGGCGGGCACCCCCTCGATCACGACGTTGGAGATCGCCATGTGCGCCGCGGTGAACGCCGCCTCGGCCTCGGCCTGCTCGGTCTCGGCGGCCTTGACCTGCTCGGCCAATTCCTTGGCGCGCGCCAACCTGGCCGGCCGCTCCTCGGGGGACGCCGCGCCCACGCTCTTGCTGGCAGACTTCTGTTCCGCCCGCAGCGCATCGGCCGACGAGATCGCGGTCCGGCGGGCGGCGTCGGCCGCCAGCAGGGCGTCGACCAGCGCCGGGTCCTCGCCGCGGTCGAGTTGGGAGCGGCGCACGGCGTCAGGGTCTTCCCGGAGCAATTTGAGGTCGATCACGGCCCTGAGACTACTTTTTCGGCTCCGGTCGGCTGGCAGAGCATCCCACCTATGACCACCCCAGGACTCACATCAGTAACGATTGTCACACCGCACAGGCGCTGCTGTCAGAATGGGAGCCGATGTCGCAAGCGCCCGAGACGGACCTCCCTGAAGCCCCGGAGGCCGACGCCCCTGCCGCCAGGCCGCAACGGTTCCCGGCGGGCTTCCGGTGGCCTCGCAGCCTGCAGGCCCAGGCCACCCGGCGCGCCCTGCTCTTGACCGCGCTGGGCGGCCTGCTGATCGCCGGGGTTGTCACCGCGCTGCCGGTCGGCGGCACCGGTCCCGGCCGATTGTCCGGCTATCTCGACGGCAACCCGGTGCCCACCACCGGGAACAAGAGCGACGCCGCCTTCAACAAGGCCGCGAGCGGTGATTGCCTGATGTGGCCGGACACCACCCCGGAGTCGGCGAAGATCGTCAGCTGCGCCGACGACCACAAGTTCGAAGTCGCCGAGTCCGTCGACATGCGGACGTTCCCCGGTTCCGAATACGGGCCCAACGCCGCTCCGCCGTCGCCCGCCCGGATCCAGCAGATCACCCAGGAGCAGTGCGAGTCCGCCGCCCGGAACTACCTGGGCCCCAAGTTCGATCCCAACAGCAAGTTCATCGTCAGCCTGCTGTGGCCCGGTGACCGGGCCTGGCGCCAGTCCGGCGAGCGCCGCATGCTGTGCGGCCTGCAACTGCCCGGCCCCAACAATCAGCAGCAGGCCTACAAGGGCAAGGTGGCCGAAGTCGACCAGTCCAAGGTCTGGCCGGCGGGCACCTGCCTGGGCATCGACCCGACCACCAATCAGCCGATCGACGCTCCGGTCGAGTGTGCGGCACCGCACGCGATGGAGGTGACCGGCACGGTCAACCTGGCCGAGAAGTTCCCCGGCGCGCTGCCGGCCGAGGCCGACCAGGACGGGTACATCAAGGACCTGTGCACCAAGATGACGGACGCCTATCTGGCGCCGGTCAAGTTGCGCACCACCACCCTGACGCTGATCTACCCCACCGTGCCGCTGGCGGCGGGGCCTGCGGCGGCGCTCCGGCGTCCGCGGGTGGTGGCGCCTGGGGGGCCGGCGAGTTGGTCTCGGGCGCCTGGGGCGTCACCACCGCCGGCCAACCCCCCGCCGGAGGCACCCGCCGCGCCGCCCGCCGGGGGCTAGCCGAGTGCCCGTGCGGATGGATCCGCAACGGTTCGAGGAAATGGTCGCCGACGCGCTCGACCTGATCCCGCCCGAGCTGGCGGCGGCAATGGACAACGTCGTCGTGCTGGTCGAGGACCGCCACCCCGACGACGGCGAACTCCTCGGGTTGTACGAAGGGGTCGCGCTGACCGAGCGTGACTCCGACTACGCCGGATCCCTGCCCGACGCCATCACGATTTACCGCGAGGCGCTGCTGGACGTCTGCGAATCCGACGACGACGTCGTCCAGGAGGTCGCGATCACGGTGATCCACGAGATCGCCCACCACTTCGGCATCGACGACGAGCGGCTGGAGGAATTGGGCTGGGCCTGACGAACGTGAGCCCGTTCTATGGGCGCGGCATCCCGGATTTGTCCGCCGCCGGTGCTATGAACGGGTTATGAGTGCTGACTGCCGCGACTGCCGGGCAGGCTTGGATCACTGTCACGGCACCATCATTCGCCATTCACTGCGCCGCTCCGAATGCACGGAGCCGGATTGCTTCAGCCCCGAGCTGTTGCCGCACGCGTTCGTCGTCGACTGCGATGCCATCGGCTGCGGATGCTCCGAGGCCGTCGCGCTGGCTGTCTGACCGGCCCTCAGCCCATCGGGTCGGTGCTCGAGTGCACCGCGTCGGCGACGGGGGTCGCATCCGCCTCGGGGTAGAACGGTGGCGTCAGGGTCCCCCAGCGCACGCAGCTCCACCGGCCGTCGGTGATGGGTGCCAAGACCACCGATTCGGCGTTGTCGAGGTGGTGGTCCAGCGCGAAGCCGGCGTCCACGCCGGCCAGCACGGCCGCCGCCAGCCGGATCGCCGCGCCATGGCTGACGACGACGATGTCGCCGGCCCAGTCGCGGTCGTCGAGGTAGCGCAGGCGCAGTTCGGTGAGCACCGGCACGTAGCGGTCCAACACGTCGTTGCCGGTTTCCCCGCCGGGCAGCGGGATGTCGAGGTCGCCGTGATGCCACCGCTCGTAGATCGCGTTGAATTCCGCGACGGCATCGTCGTCGCTGCGGTTTTCCAGGCCACCCACCTGGACCTCGTGCACGCCGGGCACCTCGATGGGCGCCATCTCGAGTTCGCCGCCGATCACCCCCGCGGTCTGCGACGCGCGGATCGCAACCGAGTGGGCCAGCAACGCCGGCCGGTCCGCACCGCGCGCGAAGGCACGGGCCTGGTCGCGGCCCAGCGGCGTCAGCTCCGCCCCGGGCGGCCGGGTGTCCAGCCTGCGTTCGACGTTGCTGTAGGACTGGCCGTGTCGCAGTAGCACCAGCCGCCCGGTCATAGCTCCATTCCCCCGGCCGCGGTTTCGGGTTTTCCTTCGCGTAGCCGCGCCAGCCAGCGCGCCGCCTCGTCGGCCGGCGGCGGCAGCACCCCGGCGGGCGAGCCGGTCGGCCAAGATCCCAGGTACCGCACATCGGCACAACGACGGTGCAGCGCTTTGAGTGCCTCGGCGACGGCGTCGTCGTCGATGTGGCCCACACAGTCGGCGAAGAACATGTAGGTGCCCAGCGAGGTCCGGGTCGGCCGCGATTCGATTCGGGTCAGGTCGATGCCGCGGATCCCGAATTCGGTCAGCGCGCCGAGCAGCGCACCCGGCGCGTTGTCGATGCGCAGCACCACCGCGGTGCGGTCGGCACCGGTGCGGGCCGGCGGCGGCCCGGGCAGGCCCACCAGAAGGAAGCGCGTGCGGGCGTTGGGTTCGTCGACCACGCCCTCGGCCAATGCGGCCAGCCCCCAGTGGGCGGCGGCCAGCGGCGAGGTCACCCCGGCGTCGGCCTGGCCTTCGGCCACCTGCCGCGCCGCGTCGGCGTTGGAGTAGGCGGGCCGCAACTCGGCCTCGGGCAGGTGGGCGGCGACCCAGTGCCGCACCTGCGCGGCGGCCACGGAGAACGCCGCCAGGGTGCGCACATCGGCGGCGGTGCGTCCCGGTTGGATGACGATGGTGAAGGCGACGTCCAGGGTGGTTTCGGCGAACACCTGCAGGGGCGAGCCGATGGCCAGGCTGTCGAGGGTGGGCGTCACGGACCCGTCGATCGAGTTCTCGATCGGGACGCAGGCGTACTCCGCCCCGCCGTCGCGGACGGTGTCCAGCGCCGCGGCGGTGCTGTCGATGGGCAGTCGCCGGACCTCGCCGGGGCGGTCGGGAATCAGACCGGCCGCCGTGATCTGCAACAGCGCCGCCTCGGTGAAGGTCCCTTCCGGACCGAGATAAGCGATGCGGACCACGCCACAACCCTAGCGGCGCGGGCCGCCAAACCGCCCTTGCGGCGCCCTGCGTTCTAAGTTAACTTAGGCTTACCTAATTTAAGGAGAATGGTGTTACCGCTGACCGCCTGCCCCGCCCCGACGACCGCCGAACGAATCCGCAGCGCGTGCGTCCGCGCCGGCGGCGCGCTGCTGGCCCTCGAGACCGTGCCGGCGCGCCAGGATCCGGTCGTGACGCCGGTCCATCACCTGCTGCCCGACGGGTCCTTCGCGCTGGCCCTGCCCGGAACGAACGACGGCGTCGCCGGGGCCCAGGCCCTGCTGGAGTTGACGGATTACGCGCCGCTGCCGCTGCGCGAACCGGTGCGATCGCTGGTTTGGGTGCGCGGACGCCTCCGGGAATTTCACCGGGCCGAGGTCGCGGAGACGGTCGACCTGATCGCCGCCGAGTGGCCGCACCCCGCCTTGCTTCAGGTGGACACCCCGCGATGTGCGCCGTCGGACGGGCAGGAGTCGCGGTACACGCTGTTCCGCCTGGAGGTTGCGTCCGTCGTCGTCACCGACGCCACCGGCGCCGAGCCCGTCAGTGTGGAAGATCTCCTCGCGGCGAGTCCCGACCCGTTCTGCGAGGTCGAATCGAACCTGCTGTGGCATCTGGACACCGCCCACTCCGATGTGGTCGCGCGGCTGGTGTCCCGGCTGCCCGCGCCCTTGCGCCGCGGGCAGGTGCGGCCGCTCGGGCTCGATCGCTACGGCGTGCGGTTCCGCGTCGAAGGCCCGGACCGCGACCACGATGTCCGCCTGCCGTTCCACAAGCCGGTGGACGACATGACCGGGCTGAGCCAGGCGATCCGGGTGCTGATGGGCTGCCCCTTCATCAACGGCCTGCGCGCCCGCTCGTAATCGAACCGCGGGAGGCACCGGCCGGTACGTTAACCGGGTGAACGGCGATCGACCCCCGCACCGGCCGCGTCCCCTCGGACCGTCCGGGTCGCCGGGGCGAAAACCGCCCGAGCCGCGCACGAATACCACCTCCACGTCGGGACACGCCGGATCCGCGGACGCCGACGGGCTGGGCGCGCTGGCCGCCAG
>NZ_LZIX01000242.1:0-40409 GCF_001666955.1 Mycobacterium sp. E735
CCGGTAGATCACCATTGCCACATCGTCGTCATACCCAGCCGGAGGGGCCAACTCACGCAAAACCGCATCGGCGACGGAATCCAGTGGCAGCGCGGTCGTCTTCACCAGGACCGCGGCGGCCCGGTTGATCCCGTCGTCGATGGATTCGTGCTTGCGCTCCACCAGCCCGTCGGTGAACAGCATCAGGGTGGACCCCGGTGGCAGTACGCGACTGGCCTGCGGGCGGGGTTCCGCGCGGCGCACGGCCAGCGGCACCGACGCCGCGTCGGTCAACATCGCGGTCGTGTCCGGTTCCGGCCCCACCAGCAGGGCGGGCATGTGGCCGGCGTTGCTGTACTGCAGGACCCCGGATTCGGTGTCCAGGATCGCCAGGAAGACGGTGGTGCAGTAGGCGTTCGGGATGAGCGAGGCCGCCGAGTCCAGTTGATCGAGCAGCAGCGCGGGCTCGGCCCCGTTGATCAGCAACGCCCGCGCGGAGCTGCGTAGCTGACCCATGACCGCGGCCGCCGGCAGGCCACGGCCCACGCAGTCGCCGACCACGATGCCGATGCGGTGGTCGCCGATCGGCAGCACGTCGTACCAGTCGCCGCCGATCTCCAACGGCGGGACGGCGGGCTCGTAACGCACGGCGAAGCCCGGCGGCGGCTCCATCGTCGGCAGCAGGGCGCGCTGCAAGGTCAGCGACGTCTCGCGGGCGCTCTCGAATTGGCGGACGTGTTGCATCGCGAGGCTGAGGTGTCCGATGAGGACGGTGACCAGCAGCCGGTCTTCGGCACTGACCCAGCGTGGCGAGCGCAGCTCCAACCACAACGCCAGGTCGCCCGCGCCGGAGAGTACCGCCACCAAACCCTGTGCCTTGCCGGGATTGTCGGGGTGCTCGACCGTTCTCGCCGTCAGCGGCAGCTGATGGCGGGCGTCCTCAAACGTCCGGCGCAGCCACGGATCCAGCCTGCGCCAAGGTATTTGGGACGACTCGCCCGCCACCTGCACGGTGGGTTCACCCTCGCCGGTCGGCCACGAGATCGCGACCACGCGTTGCACGTCGATCGCCGTGCTGCACTCGTCGAGCGTGATGGACAGCAGCTCGTCCACGCTTTTGGCGACGGCCACGGCCGTCGCCAGGCGCAGGACCGCGCTTTCCCTTGCGGCGAAGGCGCGTTCGGCGGTGATGTCACGGATCGTCCCCACGAAGACGTCCTGGTCGCTGCCGCTGCCCTGAACGGCGTTGATACTGACCGTTACCCAGACCAGATGCCCGTCGCGATGGCGGATGGGTGTCTCGTAGGCGGTGGCGCCGATGCTTTGCACCAGCGACTGTTGTTGGCTCGCGCCCTTCTGGTCGACCAACCACGGATGTGGCCATCGGTAGGGCAGACCCTCCGCCGGATAACCCAGGATTTCGATCAGGGCGTTGTTCATCTCGATCACGGAGCCCTCGTGGTCGGCGACGAAGAATCCCTCCTGCAACGAATTCACGACCGCGGTGCGGAATCTGTCGCGGTCGGCCAGCCCCTCGGCGCGGGCGCGCTCGCGCGCGAAGCGGCGCGTGCCGTCCAGAAAGCCCCGGGTGGCGATGTCGAGGGGGACCAGCATCTGCAACAGGAATTCCAGCGCGATCGGCGCGTCGATCTGAATGTCCTTGGCCAGGCCGAGAATCAGCTGCACGTGCCGCTCGATGATCGCGAGCAGGCTGACTTCCTCTTGCAGGGCCCGGCGGCCGAGTTCGTACGCGGCGGCCAGGCTGTCCTCGTCCCGCGCCTGCATGTAGGCGCGCAAGGCCGCGGCGTACTGGGCGTGGAAGTCGTCGCTGTCGCTCACGTCGAAGTCCCCCGATGACGAGCGGTCAGTACCATGGCATCGTCGGTTTCCTTGGCGTCCTTACCGAGCAGTTCCTCGGCGATGACGACGGCGGTGGCCGAGAAGTCGATGTGGTCCAGGTAATTCTCGGTGATCCCGTCGGTACTGATCACCAGCAGGTCCCCGGGACGGATCGAAATGATCTGCGCCGGCCGGATTTCCGGTATGCGGTAGCCGACGATTCCCGCGGTCAGCCGCGCGCTGTGTCGAATCTGCACGCCGGTCGGGGATTTGGCCACCAGGTCGGCGGTGACGTTGCCGACGCCGGTCCAGGTCAGCGTGTTGGCCGCGAAGTCCATACGCGCCAAGGTCATCGCGACGCCCCTGCTGCCCTCGAGCACGCGGTGACACAGCTGGATCAGCACCTCCAGGCGCTCGGTGCTGGAGCGCTGGACCGTTTCGACGGCGCGCAGCGCGGCGGCTGCGGCTTCGGGGCCGTGGCCGAGGCCGTCGACCACGCCGAACAGGGCGGCGGCGCCGGCGAGGTCGACGGCGAGGCCCCGGTCACCCGAGGTGTACTCGCTGGGCAGAGGGCGCCCCGCCCTCGCCCACTCGATGGGACCGAACCGGCCGTTCTCATGCACGGGGCGGCACCCATTTCCACATCTCGACGGCCGTTCCCTTGCCCAGCGCCGACTCCACGAACAGTCGGTCCATCAGCCGGCGGGAGCCGGGCAGGCCCATTCCCAGCCCGCGACCGGTCGAATAACCGTCCTCCATCGCCCGCTCGATGTCGGCGATGCCCGGACCCTCGTCCTCGGCGCGCACCACCAGGGCCTTGCGGCCGTCGCGGTCGGCCACGAACACTCGGACGGTGCCCCGGCCGGCGTAGCTGGTGATGTTGCGCGCGATCTCGGAGATCGCCGTGGCGATCATCGTGACGTCGGTGAGGGAGAATCCCAGATCGAGGGCGAGTTGGTGTCCGGCTTTGCGAGCTTCGACGATGTCGTCGGAATTGTCGATGTCGACGACTATATCAGCCGCCACCGTCGCGCCCGATCGTCGGTTTTCGTTGCGCCAGTTGGCGATTCAGCAGTGCCAGGCCCTCTTCGAGGTCAAGCGCGGTGTTCATGTCGTCGAACGCCAACCCCAGCTGGACCATGGCGAAGGCGACTTCCGGCTGCAGTCCGACGATCACCGTGTCCGCGCCGCGCAGCCGGGTCATGTGCGCGATCGTGCGCAGCGACCGGGCCGCGAAGGAGTCCATCACGTCGATGGCGGTGACGTCGACGATGATGCCCTGCGCGCGGAACCGGCTGACCCGCTCCATCAGGTCGTAGCGCAGCCGCTCGGCGTCGGAATCGCTGAGCGCGGCCTGTACCGAGGCGATCAGAATCGCACCCTGTTTCAGAATCGGTACTGGCATGGGGCGCTCGCGTTCCTGATGTCTAGCCTGGCTGCTCGCCGGTGCGGGAGACTTCGTAGCCCAGCAGGCGCTCGGCTTCCTCGATGCCGCCCTGCAGGTCGCCGACCGCGTTCATCTTGGACAGGTCCAGGCCGATCGTCACCAGGGTCAGGGCGATTTCGGAGGACAGGCCGGTGATGATGACGCTGGCGCCCATCAGGCCCGACGCGTCGACCGTCTGCACCAGGTGGTTGGCCACCGTGGAGTCGATGGTCGGCACGCCGGTGATGTCGATGACCACCACCTTCGCGCGGTTCGCGCGGATGGCTCTCAACAGCTGCTCGGTGACCTGGCGGGCGCGCTGGGAATCGAGCACACCGATGATCGGCAGAATCAGCAACTGCTCACGCACCTGCAGCACCGGCGTCGACAGCTCGCGGATCGCCTCCTGCTGCTGGCGGATGATGCGCTCGCGTTCCTGCACGAAGGACACGGCCACGGTGTTGGCGATGCGGTTGGCCGCCGGTTCGTAGGCGTCCAGCACCCGGTTGAGCATCTCGAACTCGGCCTGGTACTTCTCGAACAACGAGCGCGCCAGCACGTCACGCAGCAACAACACGATGCCGACGACCTCGTCGGTTTCCACGCCCCGCGGAATGATGCGCTCCGACAGGTCGCGCGCGTAGGCCTGCAGCGCCTCGACGCTACCGGTCTCGAGCACCTCCACGTAGTTGTCGTAGACGGCGGTCGCCTCGGAGAACAGCTCCTCGGGCGTCATCGCGGTGAGCAGTTCGGCCTCGGTGATCCTGCGCGCCCATTCCTCGCGCAGCACCGTTCGGTTCTGCCGCAGATGCTGGACGAGCTGGGGCAGCAGGCCCTCGCTGGAAATGGTGGCTGCCTGGGCGGCGGCACCCGCGCTGCCGAACTCCGACGGCGAATCTGACATGTGGCCTCCCGAGTGCCGGTTCGCGCCCCGTCGCGTGCAGGCTCGATTTTGCGAGACTAGCGTGGGTTGTCGCGGGGCAGGTGTCGAGGGCATATTCTTCTCGCAGTTCGCAACGCAGGCTAGGCTTGCACCACACTTAAGGCCCAGGACAAAGGATCGCCATTGTCAGCTCCTGATTCGATTACCACGTTGGTTGAGGACCACGATGGCGTGTCCGTGGTCAGTGTCAGCGGCGAAATCGATTTGGTCACGGCGCCGGCCCTGGAACAGGCCATCGGCGCGGTAGTGGCGGAGAACCCGGCGGCTCTGGTCATCGATCTTTCGGCGGTGGAGTTCCTCGGTTCGGTGGGGCTGAAGATCCTGGCGGCGACGTACGAGAAGCTGGGCGAGGCGACGGGGTTCGGGGTGGTCGCGCGTGGTCCGGCAACCAGGCGGCCGATTCACCTGACCGGCCTGGACAAGACCTTCCCGCTGCACCCGACGCTCGACGACGCCCTGACCGCGGTCCGGGACGACAACATCAGCCGCTAGGCGCTCGGGTATCGCCGTGTCTTGCGGCACAACGTATTTGGTGGAATTCGATTGCAAATCGGCCGACCGCCGAGTGCAATTCGAATTCAACACCTCGATTCCTCGTCGGGAAACGGCGCTGGCGGGTGCGCCAGGTGCGATGATCACGGCTATGGACGTCGATCACCCGCAAGACGACCAGCACTGGGACAGCCGCGAGCGCGGCGAAACTGAAATCCAACGGCTGGACCGCAATTGGAACAGCCTGCTGCAGGAGCTGCGCGTGGTGCAGACCGGGGTGCAGCTGCTCACCGGCTTCCTGCTGACGTTGCCGTTCCAGCAGCGGTTCGACGTCCTGGCGCCCGTCCTGCGCGACGCCTACCTGATCACGGTGGGTTGTTCGGTGGGCGCGACCGTCCTGCTGATCGCCCCGGTAGGCATGCACAGAATGCTGTTCCGCCGGCACCGCCTACAGGTCTTGGTGTCGGCCGCCCATCGGTGCGCCTACGCGGGGCTGGCGCTGCTCGGCCTCGCCCTGACCGGGGTGACGGTCATCGTGTTCGCCGCGGTGGCGGGGCGCAGCCCGGCCCTGATCGCGGGAGCGTGTGCGCTGACGCTGTTTACGTTCTTCTGGTGGCTGCTGCCGCTGCTACTGCGCTCGCGCGGCATGTAGCGCGAGTTCGTGGATTCGCGTCGAGTCCAGATGGTTCAGCAGGTCCTGGGGATCGGCGAAGATCGGTGACGCACCCGCCGCCTGCAGTTCCTCGCGCGCGATCCCGCCGCTGAGCAGGCCGATGCACGGCAACTTGGCGCCTCCCGCCGCGTGCGCATCCCACACGGCGTCCCCGACGAACACCGCATGATCGGCGTTGACCCCGGCGCGGTCCAGCGCGACCTGCACGATGCCCGGCTCGGGTTTGGCGGTGTCGACGTCCCGCGACGACGTGGTCTCCGAAATGACCTCCTCGCAATCGAGGACCTTGCGCAAGATCTCTAATTCGTCGTCGGGCGCCGACGTCGCCAGCACGACCTGCAGGCCCAGGTCGGCGACCCGCCGCAGCAGCGCCTGGGCGCCGGGCAGGGGCGTGAGCAGGTGGGTGCTCTCCCGGTAGTAACGGCTGTGCCCGTCGCTCAGCCGCTCCTGAACCTCGTCCGGTGCGTCATCGGAGAGGGTCCGGACCAATGTGGAGCCGTCCATTCCGATGCAACGGTGGATCTGCCAGGCGGCCACGGGCAGTCCCTCGTCGTCGAAGGCGCGCAGCCACGCGCAGACGTGCAGATAGTTGGAGTCGATCAGGCTTCCGTCGACGTCGAACAGAACGGCGGGTTTCATCTGCGCGGCATACCCACCTCGGGGCCGGCTGACACCGGTGCGGCGAACGGTTTGGGGACTGGGGCGGCGGGTAACCGCCGTTGATGATCCCGCGAAGCGGTTGCGGTTTATGGGTCGCGGGGTGGCCGCCGCCTCAGGCGCCGGCTCGATCGGCGGGCCAGATGCCGCACGAATCACCCTGACGCGCAAGATTTCTCGCGAGGAGGCCAGTTGAATTCCCGCAACGATGACCCGATCGATCACCAACGGACGTTCCGTCAGCACGCCGGTGAAACCGTCACCAACGGGGCCAACGCACCCGGCCTGGCGGGCTCGGCCGTCGCGGTGCTCGCCCTGATCGTGGGTCTATTCGAGTTGGCGACCCGGCACTTTGCGGCGGGCCTGACCGCGGTGGTCCTGGCCGCGCTGCTGGGTGCGGCGAGCGTGGTGTGGCTGGCGCGCACCCATCGCAAGGTGCGCGACGCCGAACTTGCCTGGCACGCCGCGAATTCCGACCAGCCCGCCCCGCCGCCGAGCAGCTGACCCTGTGAGCTAACGAACACCTGCCCGCCTCGGGCCAACCACACGTTTGATCGCGGTCGTGACCGGGTAAGAGTCGATCATGGTCGCGCCAGTCCCGTTGCGAGCAGCAAACTATCCGGCCGAGTACGAGCGGGATTTCCCGCTGCTCGGCCTCGCGGCCGTGGCCGTCTGGGCGGTCAGCCTGGCGATCGGTTTGTTCGAGCTATTGGTGGGGCACGAAGGGGTGGCCATCGGGGCGCTGCTGGTCTCGGTCGTTGCGCCGTGGTTGGGCCTGGCGCTGGCGCATTACCCCGCCGCGGCCCGGCGGCTGAGGCAGCTCAGGTTCCGCCGGCGCAACTTTTTCGAGACGGTCGGTGTAACTCGAGCCTGAACGGGGTACAGCCTGCGCCAACGGGATGAGTACAGGAAAGTGCGTCAGCCCGGCTCATCAGCAGGAAGGAACTGCCATGGCGACCGCAAGCGACTATGACGCACGCCGGGTCTCCGACATGGACACTCAGGACAAGTCCGCGATACGCGAGCTGGCCCCGACCTTGCAGGGCTCGGTCACCGCAGTGGTCGATGAAGATCCCAACGACGTCCACTTCTTCGAGCTGCCCGGCGCCGACCTGTCCGGTGAAGAGCTGTCCGTGACGGTGATTCCCCAGCGCTCCGACGAGTTCACCTGCTCGAGTTGTTTCTTGGTGCAGCACCGCAGCCGGTTGCGCAGCACGAAGGCGGGCCTGCAGATCTGCGCCGACTGCGCCTAGGGCCGTAAACCCTGGGCAGGGTTAGAGCGTTGGCGGGCAACGAATTTCAGGATTGCGCCCATTCGCGCTCGCACACGGCGCAGCGCCGGGTGACCATCGCCCAGTCAGGTTCGTCCTTGCCGGGCTCGCGGATCAGGTGCGCGGACGTGTCGCCGCAGCCCGGGCAGGCGCAGATCGCGCGGTAGGGCTCCACCGGTTGAGCCGCCATCAGTCGCAGGTTCTCCGCCCGGGTGAAAGGCACGATCACCAGCGAATCGGGGCGGGGCAGCGGGTGCGGATTGTCGAACCACAACAGGCCACACGTCACCGTGGCCACCGCCGTGAAGACGGCCAGGATCATGGTCGGAATGTCCCACGGCCAGTTCGGCGGGAGAGGGGTCAGCACGAGAACCACCAGCACGGCGGAGACCAGCGCCCCGATGATGGTGCCGGGTTTGGCGAAGCGGTAACCGCCGACGTCGAACGCTTCCCAGGCCTCGATCTCCTGCTTGCGCCGGGCGATCTCCGCCAGGGTCGGGTGGGCGGGGTCCTCATCCGACGACGCGGTGTCAGCAAACCGGGCGACCTGTCGGCCGACCTCGCGTCGCCGCCCTTGCTCGGGCGTCCGGCTTACCAGCGCCATGCGGGCTGAGCTTAATGGCAAAGCCGCGCGTCCGCAGTGTCAGACGCTCTGGCCGGCTGTCCTGCCAGCTAACACAAACTGAGTCGGGGTGGCGGGATTTGAACCCACGGCCTCTTCGTCCCGAACGAAGCGCGCTACCAAGCTGCGCCACACCCCGCTTGAAGCTCCGACAGCCTATCGCACCCGCCCATCGGCTGGCCAAACCGCGGTGTGCCGGGTCACTGCCACCGGCAGGAACGCTCGAACTCCACCAGCGCCGCGGCCGGACCGCTCGGATCGAGTCCCTGCGCGGCGACCCAGTCGTCGTCGAAGTAGGTGTCGTGATAGCGGTCGCCGCTGTCGGCGAGCAGCGTGACCACCGAACCGCTGCGCCGTTCGGCGACCATCTCGGCGAGCAAGCCGAAGGCGCCCCACAGGTTCGTGCCGGTCGAGGGACCCACCCGGCGGCCCAGGACGGTGCTGACGTGGCGGGCGGCGGCGACGGACGCCGCGTCGGGCACCGCCACCATCCGGTCGACCACACCGGGCAGAAACGACGGCTCCACGCGCGGCCTGCCGATTCCCTCGATGCGCGACGAGGCGGGCATCACGAGGTCGTACCGGTCGTCTTCGTAGGCGGGGAAGAACGCGGAGTTCTCCGGGTCGACGACGCACAACCGGGTCGTGTGCCGCCGGTAGCGGATGTAGCGGCCGATCGTGGCGCTGGTGCCGCCGGTGCCCGCCCCGACGACGATCCACTCCGGAATCGGATGCGTCTCCTCGCCCATCTGCTCGAAGATCGACTCGGCGATGTTGTTGTTGCCCCGCCAGTCGGTGGCGCGTTCGGCGTTGGTGAACTGGTCGAGGTAATGCCCGCCGGTGTCGCGGGCCACGCGTTCGGCCTCGGCGTACACCTCGCTGGACTTCTGCACGAAATGGCAACGGCCGCCCTGGGCTTCGATCAGCGCCACCTTGGACGAGCTGGTCGACGCCGGCATCACGGCGACGAACGGCAGACCCAGCAGGGCCGCGAAGTAGGCCTCCGACACCGCCGTCGATCCCGACGAGGCCTCGACCACCGTGGTCTTCTCGTTGATCCACCCGTTGCAGAGTGCGTAGAGGAACAGCGAGCGCGCCAGCCGGTGTTTCAGGCTGCCGGTGATGTGGGTGGTCTCGTCCTTGAGGTACAGCGCCACATCGGTGTCTGAGCCGTTTCTAGCCCATGCCTCCGGCAGCGGGTAGCGCAGCAGGTGCGTGTCCGCGCTGCGGCGGGCGTCGGCCTGGATCAGCCGGACCGCGTTGTCCGTCCAGGACCGGGAGTGGCTGCGGACCGCGATCCGGGTCCGCTCGGTCAACGCACCGAAACTGTTGGCTGCGAACGGCTCAGGTCGCTGGCCGAGTCGTGACCGCCCATCGGCGTGGCGATCAACGTCAGCAGGGTGGCCTCGGGCCGGCAGCAGAACCGCACCGGGGCGAATGGGGAGGTGCCGATGCCGCCGGAGACGTGCAGTGCAATGTTCGCGCCCCACCGGGACGGTCCCTTGGCGCGGGACCGGTCCAGGCCGCAGTTGGTCACCAGCGCGCCGTAGAGCGGCAGGCAGACCTGCCCGCCGTGGGTGTGGCCGGCCATCACCAGCTGATAGCCGTCGGCGGCGAAGCGGTCCAGCACGCGCGGCTCCGGCGAATGGGTAAGTCCCAGGCGCAGGTTCGCGGCCGGGCTGGCCGGGCCGGCGATCGTCTCGTAGCGGTCCCGGTCGATGTGCGGGTCGTCGACGCCGGCCGCGGCGACGTGCAGGCCGGCCACCTCGAACTCGCGCCGCGTGTGGGTCAGGTCGAGCCAGCCGCGCTCGGTGAACGCCGCCCGCAGGTCCTGCCAGGGCAGCGGTTCGCCGTGGACCCGGTGCGACGGGTTGGTCACGTAATTCAGGGGGTTCTTCAGGCGCGGCCCGAAGTAGTCGTTGCTGCCGAACACGAAGACGCCGGGCCGCGACAGCAGGTCGCCCAGGGCCTGCACCACCGCGGGCACCGCCTTCGGGTGCGCCAGGTTGTCCCCGGTGTTGACCACCAGGTCGGGTTCCCAGTTGCTCAGCTCCCGCAGCCAGGCCTGTTTTCGGCGCTGGGTGGGCAGCATGTGCAGATCGCTGATGTGCAGCACCCGCAGCGGCGTGGAACCCGGCGTCAGGACGGGCATCGTGATCTCGCGCAGGACGAAGGCGTTGCGCTCGACGACGGCGGCGTAACCGATACCGGCGACGGCCGAACCGAGCGCGACGGCACCGGTGCGTATCAGCGTGGGCAACGCCCCGCGACGATGCGGTCCGCGCAGCGGACCGCCGTGGAGGGGGGCCATTGAGCTTGCATCAGCCATGCTGGCAGCCTACTGCCGGTTGCGCTTTGGCAACGTATAGCTTGCGCCGCGGCGTCACAGCTCGCCCGGTCTACGGGGGCGGCTGCCCCGGCGGCGGGGGCGGTGGCGCCAGGAGCGGAATGGTGATCGGGGGCAGACCCGGGATCTCCACCACCTGCGAGCCGACCGGCACCGGCGCGCCCTCCGGGGGCGGCGGTGGGGCAGGCGGGATGCCGTTGCTGACCTGGATGGTGATGATCGACCCGGGGATCGTCGCGCCGCTCGGCGAGGTCCCGACCACCTCGCCCTGCTTGGCGGAGCTGTTGACGAAGTTGTTCTGGTCGGCGACCTGGAAGCCGGCCTCCTTGAGGCGGGCGCGCGCGGCATCGATGTCCAACCCGGCGACGCTGGGCACCCGCGACCCGGGTGAGCCGTCGACGTAGCGGGGATCGGTGGGCGGCAGCTGCACCGGGCCGAAATTGGTGGCGATCGGCTTCATCGCCGTGAACCAGGTGCGGGCCGGCTCGTTACCGCCGTACAAGTCGCCCTCGCCGCAGTGGCGCAGCGGCGACGAGCACAGGTCCGTCGGCGAGGGTGAGTCGTCATAGATGTAGTTGGCCGCGGCGTAGTGGTTGGTGAAGCCCACGAAGCCGGAGGAGCGGTGCGCCTCGGTGGTGCCGGTCTTGCCGGACATCGGCAGCGTCCACCCCGCGGCGCCGGCGGAACCGGAGGCGGTGCCGCCGCCCACCGCGTCTTTGCTCATCGCGTTCGCCAGGGTGTTGGCCAGGCCTTCGGGCACCACCTGGTCACAGGTCTCGGTGGTCACGGCGACCTCGTTGCCGTGCCGGTCGATCAGCTTGTCGATCGGGTTGGGCGGGCACCAGGTGCCGCCCGAGGCCAGCGTCGCCGCGACGTTGGACAGCTCCAGCGCGTTGACTTCGATGGGGCCCAGCGTGAACGAGCCGATGTTCTGCCGTTTGACGAAGTCGGCCAGGCTCTCGTTGCTGTCCGGGTTGTAGTCGCGCGCGGTGCCGGGGTCGGCGTAGGACCGCAGCCCCAGCTTGATCGCCATGTCCACGGTGCGGGTCACCCCGACCTGCTGAATCAGCTTGGCGAAGGCGGTATTGGGCGAGGTGGCGAGGGCCTCGGTGACATTCATCGACCCGCGGTAGTTGCCGGCGTTGACCACACACCAGTTGTCCTTGGGGCAGCCCTTGGCTCCACCGCTACCCATGCCCTTGGTCTGGAAGCGCGGCGGCACGTCGAGGGTTGCGTTGATGCCCATGCCCATGTCCAGGGCGGCGGCCGTCGTGAAGATCTTGAAGACCGAGCCCGCGCCGTCACCGACCAGCGAGAAGGGCTGCGGCCGCATGGTCTGCCCGGCGTCGCTGTCCAGCCCGTAGGTCCGGTTGCTGGCCATCGCCATCACCTTGTGCGAGGTCTTGCCGGGCTGGATCACGCTCATCACGCTGGAGATGCCCGGCAGCGTCGGGCTCGCGAACTGGTCGATCGCCGACTTGACCGGCACCTGCACGTCCGGGTCCAGCGTGGTGCGGATCAGGTAGCCGCCGCGGGCCACCTGCTCTTTGCTGATCCCCGCCCGCGACAGGTACTCCTGGACGTAGTCGCAGAAGAACGCGCGATCGCCGGCGGCGATGCAACCCCGCGGTAGCTCATTGGGCTGCGGCAGCACGCCCAGCGGTGTGGCCTTGGCGGCGCGCAGCGCGTCGGCCTCCTGCGGGATGTTCTCGATCATGGTGTCCAGCACCAGGTTTCGCCGCGCCAGCGCGCCCTCGGGATTGGTGTAGGGGTTGAGCGCGCTGGTCGACTGCACCATGCCCGCCAGCAGCGCCGCCTGCTGCCAGTTCAGGTCCGAAGCGTTGATGCCGAAGTAGGTCTGCGCCGCGTCCTGCACCCCGAACGACCCGTTGCCGAACGACACCAGGTTCAGGTAGCGGGTGAGAATCTCGGGCTTGGTGAAGGTCTTGTCGAGCGTGAGCGCCATCCGGATCTCGCGCAGCTTGCGCGCCGGGGTGGTCTCCACGGCGGCGCGCTTCTCGGCGTCGGTCTTCGCCGTCACCAGCAGTTGGTAGTTCTTGATGTACTGCTGCTCGATGGTCGACCCGCCGCGGGTGTCGACGTCGCCGCGGGCGTAGCCGGCCAGCCCGGTCAGCGTGCCCTTCCAGTCCACCCCGGCATGCTCGGCGAACCGCTTGTCCTCGATGGACACGATCGCCAGCTTCATGGTGTTGGCGATCTTGTCGGTGGGCACCTCGAAGCGGCGCTGGGAGTACAGCCAGGCGATGGTGTTGCCCTTCGCGTCGACCATCGTCGAAACCGCGGGGACCTCACCCTCGAGGAGTTGGGCCGAGCCGTTGGCGACGACTTCGGAGGCCCGGTTGGACACCAGTCCCAATCCGCCCGCGAACGGAAACATCAGCGCCGTGGCGACGACACCGGCCAGCAAGCAGTAACCCGCGAGCTTGAGGATGGTGAGAAAGGCCTGGGGCCGGTCTGACATGGCTACTACAGTAGCGGCCCCCTGTCACGCCGCCACGCTGCGCGTTCACCCACTTTTTCACCCCGTCATTGACCAGCGCTTTACGGCCGCGGCAGGGATAAAATTTGCGCGTGCGTCAGTGAATGGACCCCCCGAACGGGCGTGTCCAAGATCACTTCTTGGCCCGCCGTTTTGGACGAGACGGCACGCCCGTCCCAAAAAAAGCGTTATCGGACTGTTGCGCAATTGGTGGCTGACCACCTAACTTAGACACACGGTGAGATTCAGGTAACACCGATGTACACAGTGTGGCGTAGATCGCAGGTCAGGATCTGCACCCCAGGAGGGCGGTCGCGAGAGCGGCCGGTAGGGAAGGGAACAGTTCGTGTCAGGAACACGGCCTGCGGCGCGTAGGACAAACATTGCGGCCGCTCAAGGGGTACTCCGCAGCGTTGATGCCGAAGAACGGATCGCCTGGGTTTCCAAAGCACTGTGTCGAACCACCGACCCGGACGAGCTATTCGTCCGTGGCGCCGCGCAGCGCAAAGCGGCCGTTATTTGCCGGCACTGCCCGGTGATGCAGGAGTGCGGGGCCGACGCCCTCGACAATAAGGTCGAGTTCGGCGTCTGGGGCGGCATGACCGAGCGTCAACGCCGCGCCCTGCTCAAGCAGCACCCCGAGGTGGTCTCCTGGGCCGACTTCTTCGACAAGAGGCGCACCCGCAGCGTCGGCTGACCCGCGGACCCATCGCTCCCGCTAGTGCAGGGGCCCCTGCGCCGCCGCGCGGGCCGCGTCGTCGCCAACCGGTGCGATCTGATCGGCGAGGGCGCGCAACGCTTCCAGGTCCGAGACGTCGAAGGGCAGCGACGGAACCCCGACGACGGGCACGTGCGGATTGGCCCCGGTGAACCGCGACAGCAACCTGATTTCCCGTTTCGCGGTCTGCGCACGGTCGGCATGAATCCTGAGCACGGCCGCGGCCAGCGACGCCGCCTCGGAGTCCGCTTCGGCCTCCAGCGTTTCGGTTCCGTCGATCGCCCGCTCGGCGGGAAGCGAGCACAACGTCGGGTGGGTGCGGTTCAAGACCAGCCCGGCGAGCGGCATTCCTTCGGTGGACAACCGGTCGACGAAGAAGGAGGCCTCGCGCAGCGCATCGGGTTCGGCCGCCGAGACCACGACGAACTGCGTGCCCCGCCGCTTCAGCAGCGCGTAGGTACGGTCGGCCTTCTCCCGGAAACCACCGAAGGTGGCGTCCAGCGATTGCACGAAGGCCGCCGCGTCGCTCAACATCTGTGAGCCGAGCACGGTTGACATCGCCTTCATCGCCAAACCCATTGCGCCGGTGACCAATCGGCCGATACCCCGGCCCGGCGCGAGCAGCAGTCGCCACAGCCTACTGTCCATGAAGCTACCCAGCCGCTTGGGCGCGTCCAGGAAGTCCAGCGCGTTGCGCGACGGCGGGGTGTCCACCACCACCAGGTCCCAGCGGTCCTCGGCCAGCAGTTGGCCGAGCTTCTCCATCGCCATGTACTCCTGCGTGCCGGCGAGCGAGCTGGCGACCGTTTGATAGAACTGGTTGTCCAGAATCGCTTGCGCGCGGCCGGTTCCGGAGTACTGGACCACCATTTCGTCGAACGTGCGGCGCATGTCGAGCATCATCGCGTGCAGCTCGCCGGGAACCTCCGGCGCCAACGGCACGCGCTGAGGGGTGTTGCCCAGGTCGTTGACCCCGAGCGCCTGGGCCAGCCGCTTGGCCGGGTCGATCGTCAAAACGCAGACGTTGCGGCCGTATTCGGCCGCGCGCAAGGCCATCGCGGCAGCAGTGGTGGTCTTGCCCACCCCGCCCGCGCCGCAGCACACCACCACCCGGTTGGTCGTGTCGGCCAGGATCGTGGCCATATCAAGCTTGTTCGGCGTGGTACTCATCGAACCCCCTGCTGCGCAAGCACTTCCGAAAGCTCATAGAGGCTGCCGAGGTCGACGCCGTCGGAGATCGTCGGCAGTTCGAGCCGCGGCACCTTCAACGCGTCCAGTTGTTGCGCGATCTCGGCTCGCGCGGCGATGACCGTCGCGTGCTCGATGGTTTCGGTCAGCAGGCCCGCGAAGTCGTTGTCATTCAGCTTGATCCCAGCCATTTCCAGCCCCGTCCGCACCGAGTCCGCGTCGACGTGTCCCTCGGCGGCCTTGGCCAGGTCGGCGGGCTGCAGGTACGAGGCGATGTTGCGGTTCACGATCACGCTGCCGATCGGCAGCTCCATCTCGGCGAGCTCCTCGATGGCCTCGAGCGTTTCCTGCACCGGCAGCGCCTCCAACAGGGTGACGAGGTGGATGGCGGTCTGCTCAGAGTGCAGCAGCTTCACCACGCCCTCGCTCTGCGAGTGCACCGGGCCGCCCTTGGCCAGATCCGAGACGGCCTTGGTGACGTCCAGGAAGCGGGCGATCCGACCCGTCGGCGGTGCGTCGACCACAACCGCGTCGTAAACCGGGGTCTTGGCCCCCTTGTTCAGCCGCACCACCGATTCCTTGATCTTTCCGGTCAGCAGCACGTCGCGCAGACCGGGCGCGATCGTCGTCGCGAATTCGATGGCGCCGATGCGGCGCATCGCCCGCCCGGCGATACCGAGGTTGTAGAACATGTCCAGGTATTCCAGGAAGGCCGCCTCGATGTCGATCGCCAGGGCGTTGACCTGGCCGCCGCGCTCGGCGGTCGCGATCTTGACCTCCTGGTAGGGCAGCGGCGGCACGTCGAAGAGCTGCGCAATGCCTTGCCGCCCTTCGACTTCCACGAGGAGAACCTTTCGGCCCCCGGCTGCCAGGGTGAGCGCGAGCGCGGCCGCTATCGTCGACTTGCCCGTGCCGCCTTTGCCGGTGACGAAATGCAGGCGGGCCTTCGACAACCGCGCCGGCCAGCCGACGGCGCTACCGCCGCTCGATATGTTTGCCACCTTCGCATGCTAGCCCGGCCGGCGCCGGGCCCCCGGGCAGGCCAGAGGCGTTCACACCCGACCGATAAGCTCGCGCCATGAGCCAACCGATCGCATGGGAATACGTCACGGTCCCGCTGCTGACGCACGCCACCAAACAGATCCTCGACCAGTGGGGCGCCGACGGTTGGGAACTGGTGTCCGTGCTGCCCGGGCCCACCGGGGAGCAACACGTCGCGTATCTGAAGCGCCCGAAGTAGATGACGGCGTCGGCCCGGCTCTCCGAACTCGGTGTCGCGCTGCCCGCGGTGGTGGCCCCGCTGGCCGCCTACGTGCCCGCGGTGCGGACGGGTGACCTGGTCTACACCGCCGGTCAGCTGCCGATGCAGGACGGACAGCTCGCCGGGACGGGTAAGGTCGGGGCCCACGTCAGCCCGGAAGAGGGCAAGGCGCTCGCGCGGATCTGCGCACTCAACGCCCTGGCCGCCATCGACTCGCTGGTGGGCATCGACGCGGTGACGCGGGTGGTCAAGGTCGTCGGCTTCGTTGCGTCGGCCCCCGGTTTCAACGGCCAGCCCAGCGTCATCAACGGGGCCTCCCAGCTGCTGGCCGAGGTGTTCGGCGATGCCGGCGCCCACGCGCGCTCGGCGGTCGGCGTGTCCGAGCTGCCCCTGGATGCGCCGGTAGAGGTGGAGCTGATCGTGGAGGTCGGCTCACGACCGTGACCGCCGCGCCCGAGTCGCTGAGCCACCCCGCCTACGGCAGGCTGCGGGCGGTCACCGAGACCGCCTCGGTCCTGCTGGCCGACAACCCGGGATTGCTGACCCTCGAGGGCACCAACACCTGGGTGCTTCGCGGCAAGGGCAGCGACGAGCTGGTGGTCGTGGACCCCGGCCCGGACGACGACGAGCACATCGACCGCGTTGCCGGGCTGGGCCGGATCACGCTGGTGCTGATCAGTCACCGGCACGGCGACCACACCGACGGTATCGACAAGCTCGTCGAGCGCACCGGCGCGACGGTGCGGTCGGCGGGCAGCGGGTTCTTGCGCGGCCTCGGCGGTCACCTGACCGACGGCGAGGTGATCGACGCGGCCGGCCTGAAGATCAAGGTGATGGCCACCCCCGGCCACACCGCCGACTCGCTGTCGTTTCTGGTCGACGACGCGGTGCTCACCGCGGACAGCGTGCTGGGCCGTGGCACCGCCGTCATAGATAAAGAAGACGGCAGCCTGGCCGACTACCTGGAATCGTTGCGGCGGCTCCGCGGCCTAGGGCCCCGCACGGTGCTGCCCGGTCACGGGCCGGACCTGGCCAACCTGGAGGCCGTCGCATCGGGCTACCTGGTGCACCGGCACGAGCGCCTGGAGCAGGTGCGCGCGGCGCTGCGTGACATCGGCGAGGACGCCACCGCGCGGCAGGTCGTCGAACACGTCTATGTGGACGTCGACGAGAAACTCTGGGACGCGGCCGAATGGTCCGTTCAGGCGCAGCTGAACTATTTGCAGCGAACCTGAAAATCTGCAGGAGAACTGCGAGTAAGGGCCTGCGAAATTACCGGCTCGGCGCAATTCCCGCGCGCTTACCTCGCTCGGGTTCGGATTCTCGCTCGGTTGCGCCCGCGCTCCGGGCGCGCTTACCTCGCTCGGGGTCGGATTCTCGCTCGGTTGCGCCCGCGCTCCGCGCGCGCTTACCTCGCTCGGGTTCGGATTTCTCGCTCGGTTGCGCCCGCGCTCCGCGCGCGCTTACCTCGCTCGGCGGGCCAGCCTTTCGGAGTCCGAAATCAGCACGCTCTTGCCCTCCAGGCGGATCCAGCCGCGGTGGGCGAAGTCGGCCAGCGCCTTATTCACCGTCTCCCGCGAGGCGCCCACCAGCTGGGCGATCTCCTCCTGGGTCAGGTCGTGGGTGACCCGCATGGCGCCACCCTCCTGGGTGCCGAAACGCTGGGCGAGCTGCAGCAGCTGCTTGGCCACCCGGCCGGGCACGTCGGTGAAGATCAGGTCGGCCAGATTGTTGTTGGTGCGGCGCAGCCGCCGGGCCAGCACCCGCAACAGCTGCTCGGCGATCTCGGGGCGGTCGGCGATCCACGCCCGCAGCGCGTCGCGGTCCATCGACACCGCGCGCACCTCGGTGATGGTGGTCGCGCTGGAGGTCCGCGGGCCCGGGTCGAAAATCGACAATTCGCCGAACATGTCCGACGGGCCCATGATCGTCAGCAGGTTCTCCCGGCCATCGGGTGAGCGACGGCCGATCTTCACCTTCCCGGAGACGATGATGTAGAGCCGATCGCCCGGCTCGCCTTCGGCGAAGACCGTGTGCCCACGGGGAAAGTCGACGGGTTGCAGCTGCTTGGTAAGCGCGGCGACCGCGCCCGGCTCAACCCCTTGGAAGATTCCTGCCCTTGCCAGGATCTCGTCCACATTGCCTCTTCAAAGTTTCAATGTTTGTGATACGGCCAGGTTAATCCCGTGCTCGCGTGATGAGTCTAGCGGTAGGACATTTTGTCCAACGTGCAACGCTACACACGATTGACGTGTCTAGTGGCCCTAAACTGCGGATTGATCCGCGAATGCGCGTGTATTCGCGTCGGCAATGTCAGCTCGGTGTGGTCGATGAAGCTGGCGGCAAACGACGGCGCGGCGTGGCGCGGCGCGGCCGTCAGCCCGGCCAGCGCGGCCTCGGCGAGTTCCCGGGCATCGCGGCGATGCAGGAGCTCCAGCGCCTCGGGCATGCCCTCCCGCGCCAACGTGCGCAGGTCCACGAGCTCGGTGTGTTCGTAAAGCTCGGTGACCGCGATCATCGCGACGTCCTCGCGGGCCAGCCCCCGTTCGAGCCGTCCCAAGCCGAGCGCCGCCAGCATCAGTAGCCCAGGAACGCAGGCCACCAGCAACCATGACACAAGGAGAGTAAACAGGGCCTTCAATCAACACGAGGTCTCGGCGAGATCACGAAATCAGTACTCTGTCGTAGGTGACAGCGGCAAAGTCGTCCGGGCGGGCGAAGTCGGCATCGGCCCCTGCGGGCGGTGACACCGGGCAACGGTGGGCCGAGGAGACCCGGGTCGGCCTGGTGCGACGGGCCCGCCGGATGAATCGGGCGCTCGCGCAGGCGTTTCCGGACGCGCACTGCGAGCTGGACTTCACCACGCCACTGGAGCTGACGGTCGCCACCATCCTGTCCGCGCAGAGCACCGACAAGAGGGTGAACCTGACGACGCCGGCCTTGTTCAAGCGGTACCCCAGCGCGCTGGACTACGCGCAGGCCGACCGCGACGAACTGGAAGCGCTCATCCGCCCGACGGGGTTCTTCCGGAACAAGGCGACCTCGCTCATCGGCCTCGGTCAGGCCCTGGTCGAACGGTTCGACGGCGAGGTGCCCTCCACCATGGAAGAACTGGTCACGCTGCCCGGGGTGGGCCGCAAGACCGCCAACGTCATCTTGGGCAACGCTTTTGGGGTTCCCGGCATCACCGTCGACACCCATTTCGCCCGGCTGCTGCACCGCTGGCGCTGGACCACCGACAAGGACCCGGTCAAGATCGAGCGCGCGGCGGGCGAACTGATCGAACGCAGCGAGTGGACCATGTTGAGCCACCGGGTGATCTTCCATGGCCGACGGGTGTGCCACGCGCGCAAGCCGGCCTGCGGGGTGTGCGTGGTGGCCAAGGACTGTCCGTCTTTCGGCCTCGGCCCCACCGAGCCGCTGCTGGCGGCGCCCCTGGTGCGCGGCCCGGAGACCGAGCACCTGCTGGCGCTGGCCGGCCTGTAGAGCACGGCCTTGACGCGCACCACGCGCTGGACGATCGCGATCCTCGCGGTGGTGGCGGCGTTGGTCGCGGCCCTGGTGGCCCAGCTGCGCGACCAGTCCGCGACGACGACCCGGCCCGGCACCGCGGTGAACGCGCCGGACCGTGAACACCGGGACGCCGACACGCCGGCGGCGCTGGCGGGGCCGCGGCAGCGGGCCGATCTGGCGCCCTGTCCGGGCGCCGGCGACGGTCCCGGACCGCCGGCGCTGCGGGGGATCACGGTCGATTGCGCGGCCGACGGCTCGGTCGTCGACGTCGCCCGCGCGCTGGCCGGGCGTCGGGTGGTCCTCAACCTCTGGGCGTATTGGTGCGCGCCGTGTGCGGCCGAACTGCCCGCGATGGCGGAGTATCAACGCCGGGCCGGGCCGGACGTGACGGTGGTGACGGTGCATCAGGACGAGAACGAGACGGCCGCGTTGCTGCGGCTGGCCGAACTGGGCGTTCGGCTGCCGACCCTGCAGGACGGCCGCCGCCGGGTCGCGGCGGCGCTCGGTGTCGTAAACGTCATGCCCGCGACGGTGGTTCTGCGGCCGGACGGTAGCGTTGCGCAGATGCTGCCGCGGGCCTTCGACAGTGCCGACGAGATCGCGGCCGCGGTCGGAAAAGACAAGGGATAAGCCGAAAATTGGACCGACTGGAGCGCCCGGTGAGTGTTGGGGGCACGCCCCCGCCCGCGGGCGGTGCGGCCCAGGGCGCCGCGCGCGGGGCGCTGCCCCTGACGCCCGACGCCTCCCCGCCGTGGCTGCGCCCCCTGGTCGATAACGTCGAGCGGATGCCGGAGGCGTACCGGCGCCGGCTGCCGGCCGACGTGCTGGCCTTAATCACCGGCAAGGCGGTATCGGCGCTGCGCGGCAGCGGCCGGGAAGCCGCCGTCCTGGTGTTGTTCTCCGGGCCGGAGTCCGCGCCAGCCGACGGCGGCGTCCCCGACGACGCCGACTTACTGGTCACCGTGCGGGCCTCCACGCTGCGCCACCACGCGGGCCAGGCCGCGTTCCCCGGCGGAGCCTCCGATCCGACGGACGACGGCCCGGTGGCCACCGCCCTGCGGGAAGCTCAGGAGGAGACCGGGATCGACGTCTCCCGGTTGCGCCCCCTGGTCACGATGGAACGCACGTTCATCGCGCCGTCGCGGTTTCACGTCGTCCCGGTGCTGGCCTACTCGCCGGATCCGGGTCCGGTGGCCGTCGTCAACGAGGCCGAAACCGCGATCGTCGCGCGAGTTCCGTTGCGCGCCTTCATCAATCCGGCCAACCGGCTGATGGTGTATCGGGGCGACCTCGGGCGCCGGTGGGCCGGACCGGCGTTTCTGCTGAATGAGATGCTGGTTTGGGGATTCACTGGCCAGGTGATTTGTGCGATGCTCGACGTCGCCGGCTGGGCCCAGCCCTGGGACACCACCGACGTCCGCGAATTGGACGCGGCGATGGCGCTGGTCGGCGACCAGGGTGGTGCCCACCGATGAACATGAACTCGATGACCCCGTCCCAGTGGCTGGACATCGCCGTGCTGTCGGTCGCCTTCATCGCGGCCGTCTCGGGCTGGCGGTCCGGCGCGGTGGGCTCACTGTTCTCGTTCGTCGGGGTGTTGCTGGGCGCGATCGCGGGTGTGCTGCTGGCGCCCCACCTGGTCAGCCACATCGCGGCGCCGCGGGCCAAGCTGTTCGCCGCCCTGTTCTTGATCCTCGCGCTGGTGGTCATCGGCGAGGTCGCCGGAGTTGTGCTCGGACGGGCGGTGCGCGGCGCGATCCGCAGCCGCACCATCCGCACGGTCGACTCGTTCATCGGGGTGGGCGTCCAGTTGGTGGTGGTCTTGACCGCGGCCTGGTTGCTGGCCACGCCGCTGACGCAGTCCAAGGACCAGCCGGAGCTGGCCGCCGCGGTCCGCGGCTCGCGGGTGCTGGCCCAGGTCAACGAGGTCGCCCCGCCGTGGCTGAAGACGGTGCCCAAACGGCTTTCGGCGCTGCTGAACACCTCGGGCCTGCCCGCGGTGCTGGAGCCGTTCAGCCGCACCCCGGTGATCCCGGTCGCCTCGCCGGACCCTGCGCTGGCCAACAATCCGGTGGTTCAGTCCACCGCGCCCAGCGTTGTCAAGGTGCGCAGCCTGGCGCCGAGTTGCCAGAAAGTGTTGGAGGGCAGTGGGTTTGTGGTCGCACCCGACCGTGTGATGACCAACGCGCACGTGGTGGCCGGCTCCAACAGCGTGCAGATCTACGCCAGCGGAAGCCCGCTGGACGCCACCGTCGTGTCCTACGACCCGTCGGTCGACATCGCGATCCTCGCCGTCCCCAACCTGCCGCCCCCGCCGTTGGCCTTCGCGCAGACCGAGGCGAAAACCGGTACCAGCGTCGTGGTGCTCGGTTATCCCGGCGGCGGCAACTTCACCGCCACCCCGGCCCGCATCCGCGAGGTCATCAAGCTCAGCGGCCCCGACATCTACCGCGACCCCGCCCCGGTCACCCGCGACGTCTACACCATCAGAGCCAATGTGGAGCAAGGGAATTCGGGCGGGCCATTGATCGACCTGAACGGTCAGGTGCTCGGCGTCGTGTTCGGTGCCGCCGTCGACGACCCCGACACCGGGTTCGTGTTGACGGCCGACGAGGTGAACAGTCAGCTCGCCAAGATCGGCGACACCCAACAGGTCACCACCGGCGCCTGCGTCAGCTGACCACGGAGTCCAGGAACCGCATCAAGTGCCGGTTGATTTCCTCCGGCGCCTCCTCGTGGCTGAAATGCCCTGCGCCGGCGACGGATACGTAACGCCCCTGCGGGGCATAACGCTGCGTCCGGTCGACCGGGTCGGCCAGTACGTAGGGGTCGGCCTCGCCGCGCAGGTGTAGCAGCGGCACGCCGAGCTGCCGGCTCATCGACTTCATGAATCGCCGGCCCTCATCACGCAGTTGGCTGCGCACCGCCCAGCGCTGATATTCCAGCGCGCAGTGCGCCGCCGAGGGAATCTGGATCGCCAGCCGCTGGTAGCGGATGGCTTCGGAAAAGTCTTCGGAGGCAACCCATTTCGCGCAGCTGCGGCTGCGGACGAGGCGCTCGATCTCGGCCCCGTTGTCGCGGGTCAGCAGCCGTTCCGGCCACACGGGCACCTGGTAGCGCAGCAGCGTCGCCAACAGCGCGTAACCCTGGTCGCGGCGGGTCAGCGTGGACCGGCGCAGGGCCGCGGGGTGCGGGGAACTGACCAGCGCGATGGCCGACACCAACCGCGCGTGCAGCAGCGCGGTGGCCCAGCACGCCAGCCCGCCGTCGGCGTGGCCGACCAGCGTCGCCGAGGAGTGGCCCAGCGCGCGGATGAGGCCCGCGGTGTCGCCGGCCAGCGTCCAGCCGTCGTAGCCCCGGGGCGGCTTATCGCTGCCGCCGTAGCCACGAAGGTCGACCGCGACCACCCGCGCCCCGGTCAGTCCCCGCAGCTGATGGCGCCACGACCACCAGAACGAACCGAAACCATGCAGCAGCATCACCAGCGGTCGGGCGGTGGGCGGCGCGGCCGAGTCGGTGTCGGCGGGCAGCGCCTCCACGACATGGAACCGGATCCCGTTGGCGTGCACGTCGAAATGCCGCCACGGCCCGTCGATGCGGGTTACCGACGGGTCCGGCGGTGCCATTTACCAACCCGACGGATCGGATTCGGGCTTCTCGTGCTTCCCACGCCCATCGAGCTGCCTGACCGCGCCCTGCGCCTTGTCGTGACCCGGGGTGAGTGCGGTGCGCGTCTCCTTGACCGACTCGATGGTCTCCCGCGGCCCGCGGATCCGGCGCACCTTGAGGAAGCCCAGCAGGGCCAGCACGGCCCCGACCACCACCTGAATTCCGAACACGATCAGGAAAGCCGCCCAGCGCCACAGCCAGGTGTCGAGCAGCTCGGCCACGAAGAAGAAGAAAAAGAAGGTGGAGTAGAACAGCACCACCAGCGCGGCGATGAAGAAGACGCTGCCGGTCAGGCCTTTCTTGACATCACGGGTGATCTCCGCGCGGGCCAGCTCCACCTCGGCGCGCACCAGCGTGGACACCTGGGTGGTCGCGTCCTTGATCAGGTCACCGATCGACGGCTCCGCGGGGCGGGCGTGCGGGTCGGCGAGGGGGATCGTGGTCAGGGTGCTGGGCACACCGTTCTTGCCATCGGCTTTGCTCACAGACGGTCCCCTCTTTCGTCACTGCCCGGCTCGCTGTCGTCGCGGTTCATGTTGCCATGCGCCGCCGGGCCAGACGAGGCCAGCCGAAGCCGGCCACGTCCGGGTCCGGGTCGACCAGGCCGTCTCCGGCCCGTCGGCCAACTGATACCCGATCGGAACGCGCCGAACCAGGCCCTTTGCCGGGAGCCCACGCGCGAGGCGGGCCGTTGCCGCATCACACCGCCCCGGGGCCATCGCCCCGCGGGCCGCGCTGGGCACGGCGGGCGAGGGGCCCGGCCGACTAGACTGGCCAAGCCGGTCCGGGTCCGGCCTGTCGATGGGAGTGGTGCTGTGCAGACGGCGCACCGGTGCTTCGTGGCGGCAATGGGGGCGGCGCTCCTGGTCCTGGTGGGCTACCCCGTGCGCGCCGCGGCCGCCGATGTCAGGATCCCGATGGGCGGCGGCGCCGGCATCGTCATCAACGGGGACACCATGTGCACCCTGACGACCATCGGGGGCGATACCGCCGGAGACCTGATCGGCTTCACTTCGGCGCACTGCGGCGGCCCGGGCGCGCAGGTCGCCGCCGAGGGCGCGGAGAACGCCGGCACCCTGGGCACCATGGTGGCCGGCAACGACAACCTGGACTACGCAGTCATCAAGTTCGATCCCGCGAAGGTGACACCGACGGCCAACTACAACGGCTTCGCGATCAACGGCCTGGGCCCGGACCCGGCCTTCGGCGAGATCGCCTGCAAGCAGGGCCGCACCACCGGGAACTCGTGCGGCGTCACCTGGGGCCCGGGCCAGGACCCCGGCACGATCGTCATGCAGGTGTGCGGGCAGCCCGGCGATTCCGGCGCGCCGGTGACGGTGAACAACATGCTGGTCGGCATGATCCACGGGGCGTTCAGCGACAACCTGCCGACCTGCATCATCAAGTACATCCCGCTGCACACGCCGGCCGTGGTGCAGTCGTTCAACGCGATCCTGGCCGACGTCAACGCCAAGCACCGGCCGGGCGCGGGGTTTACCCCGCTACCGGCCTGATCTGAGCTACTTCGCGGCCTGGATCGCGTCGAAAACGCCGGGGTCCAGCAGGGTCGATGTGTCTCCGAGTTCCCGCTTCTCGGCGACGTCACGCAGGAGCCTGCGCATGATCTTGCCGCTGCGGGTCTTGGGCAGTTCGGGCACCACGTGGATCTCCCGCGGCTTGGCGATGGGTGAGATCTCGCGAGCCACCTCGGCGCGCAGCTCGTCGACGATTCCGTCGTGCACCTCGTACTCGGCGCACAAGACGACGAACGCACAGACGGCCTGGCCCGTGGTCTCGTCGGTCTTGGCGACCACCGCGGCCTCGGCCACTCCGTGGTGGCCGACGAGCGCCGACTCCAACTCGGCGCTCGAGAGCCGGTGCCCCGACACGTTCATCACGTCGTCGATGCGGCCCACCACCCAGATGGCGCCGTCGCGGTCGTAATAGGCGCTGTCCCCGGCGAAATACCAGCCCTGCTCGGCGAACCGAGACCAGTAGGTCTCGACGTAGCGGTCCGGGTCGCCCCAGATGCCGCGCAGCATGGACGGCCACGGCTGGTCCAACACCAGGTAGCCGGTGACGTGTTCGCCGTGATGGACGGTGGGCGTCAGGTGTTCGCCGTGGTCGTCGACGATGCTCGCGGAGATGCCCGGCAGCGCCCTCATCGCCGAACCCGGTTTGGCCGCGGCGACGCCGGGCAGCGGGGAGATCATCGCCGCGCCCGTCTCGGTCTGCCACCAGGTGTCGACGATCGGCAGGCTGTCGGCGCCGATCACCTTGCGGTACCAGCGCCACGCCTCGGGGTTGATCGGCTCGCCCACGGTGCCCAGCAGTCGCAGGCTGGACAGGTCGTGCGCGTCGGGGATCTCGCGGCCCCACTTCATGAACGTCCGGATGAGCGTCGGCGCGGTGTAATAGATTGTGACGCCGTACTTTTCGATGATCTCGAAGTGCCGGTGCTGGGTCGGCGAGTCGGGCGTGCCCTCGTAGAGCACCTCGGTGACCCCGTTGGACAGCGGGCCGTAGACGCCGTAGGTGTGGCCGGTGACCCAGCCGATGTCGGCGGTGCACCAGAAGACGTCGCGTTCGGGCTTGATGTCGAAGATGTAGTAGTGCGTGTAGGAGCACTGGGTCAGGTAGCCGCCGCTGGTGTGCACGATGCCCTTGGGCTTGCCGGTGGTGCCGGAGGTGTACAGCAGGAACAGCGGCTGCTCCGCGTCGAAGGGCTCCGGCGTGTGTTCGGGCGACGCGTCGTCGACGACGTCGTGCCACCACACGTCGCGGTCGTCGTTCCACGACACGTCGATCCCGGTGCGCCGCACCACCAGGATGTGCTCGACGGGGCTCTCGGGATCGTCGACCGCCTCGTCGGCGGCGTCCTTCAACGGTGCGGGCTTGCCGCGGCGGAACTGCCCGTCGCTGGTGATCACCAACTTGGCCTGGGCATCGGCGATGCGGGCCCGTAGCGCCTTCGCGGTGAAGCCGGCGAACACCACGCTGTGCATGATGCCCAGCCGGGCGCAGGCGAGCATCGATATCACCGCTTCGGGGATCAACGGAAGGTAGATCGCGACGCGGTCGCCGGCGACCAGGCCCAGGGCGGTCAGCGCGTTGGCCGCCTTGCACACCTCGGCCTGCAGCTCGGAATAGCTCAGGCTGCGGCTGTCGCCGGGCTCGCCCTCCCAGTGGATGGCGACGCGGTCGCCGAGGCCGGC
Source organism: Mycobacterium sp. E735 (assembly GCF_001666955.1). Lineage (NCBI taxonomy): Bacteria > Bacillati > Actinomycetota > Actinomycetes > Mycobacteriales > Mycobacteriaceae > Mycobacterium > Mycobacterium sp. E735. Next base: position 26,314 of record NZ_LZIX01000242.1, read on the forward strand.
CTCGACGTGGCGGTCCACGCAGTTGTAGGCGACGTTGAGCTTGCCGTCGGCGAACCATTTCGCGAACGGCGCCTGCGACCAGTCGAGCACCTCGGTGAACGGCGTCGACCAGGAGAGCCGGTTCGCCTGTTCGGCCCAGAAGGCCAGCCGGTCCTCTTCGGCCTCGCGATACAACTCCTCGCCGGCGTTGGCCTGCTCGGCGAACGCCGGCGGCGGGGGATACGACGACGGGCCTACGGCGTCGGTGGTGGTCACTGGCTTCCTCCTAGTGTCGAGGCTCGTCAACCGTCAGAGCCTAACGCCGCAAGGTAAAAAGGGAAGCTTCAAATTCAGGTCGAACCGCAGCCCCATGACGGATAATCACCGGTGTGCCCGGCCAGCGGCGGCGCATCCGCCGACTCGTTCCCAGCTTCGCCGCGGCCGCAACGGTTTACGCGGCCGCCGCCCTGCCGGGGCCAGCGGCGTGGGCCGTCCCGATCGACACCGCCGACGCACCAACCCCGTGCTGGTCGGACCAGATCGCCGTCACCGCATCGCCGACCCAGGCCGCCGTGGGCCACCGCGGGGCCACGCTGGTGTTCAGCCTTGCCGGCGGCGCGGAGCCCTGCACGCTGACCGGATATCCCGGCGTCGACTCGGGGTCCGGCGGACCGCTGATCCACGCCCAGCCCACCCTGCGCGGCTACATGGGCGGCCTACCCGGCGGCGCCGACGTGCCGCCCACCGTGATCCTGTCCTTGTCCACCCAGGCGCAGGCCGTGGTGGAGGGGGTGGCCATCGACGCGAACGGCGAGCCGTGCCCGACCTACACCGATCTGCTGGTCAATCCGCCGGACACGACCGTCGTGCTGAGCGTGCCGGCCACCATCGACGCCTGCGCGCTGCAGGTGCATCCGGTGACGCCCGTCTGAGCGACGTTACGAGTCGGCCCTCGCCAGGCAATACACGCGGGCCGGCTCCGGGTAGCTGACGCCCTTTGACCCTTGCGGGCATTGGGTTTTGTCCGTGCTGCCATCGATGCGCTGCACGATTTTCACCTGTACCCGGTTTGAGTCGCCGCAGTCGCCCGGCCTCAGGCTCACGGCTTCGCCGTCGCTGATGTACAGATAGCAACGGCCCTGTTGCAGGTTGATGAGAAAGCACAGTGTCGTCGAGTGGTTGCTCGCACGCTCGTAGATCGAGTGCTCCCGTTTACCGTCGGGGCAGCTGTCCGAGGCATTCCCCTTGAACGCGAGTTCGTAAGTCGCCGCGGGGTCGCTACAGCCGCTGATCAGGCGGGCGTCGAAACGGTTTGCCCGGTAATCACTTTCGCTGATGCAATCGCCCACCCGCAGCAAGGACTCGTTCTTTTGGCTCGAGATCGCGCGTGCGGCGTGGCTGACGATCCCGAACCCGCCCAGCGCCACCAAGACCAAACCGACGGTGATCAGCGTGGTGGCGGACTTGCTCGTCCGCGGCCGCGGCGGGGCGCCGGGCGGGTAACCGGGATGGGGCCAACCGGGGTAGCCGATCGCCTGCGGTGGCGGGCCCGGGGGATACGGGTAGGCGGGCGGGGGTTGCTTTCGGCGGCCACGCGAGAGCTCCCACAGCCCGATCACCAGACAGATCAAGCCGGCCGTCGGGAGGCCGAGCAAGAACATCAGCCGGCCCGCGTGCACGGCGGAATCCTCGGCGGAGGCAAGATACGCGACGACCACCACGGGATCGTAGGTCGCCGAAGCCCGTGCGGGCACTTCACCGCCGCTGCGCGGCAGGCCCTAGGGTCGGGTCATGCACCGGATGCGGGCCGTGGCGGCCACCGTGGTCGTGGCGCTCGCCGCGCTCACGGGTTGCGGCGGCGGGGCCCTGAGCCCCGAGCTGGTGGTGGTCAACGGCGGGGAACCGCCGAACCCGCTGGTTCCGACCGGCACGAACGACAGCCTCGGCGGGCGAATCCTGGATCGGCTGTTCGCCGGCTTGGTGTCCTATGACGCCGCAGGCAAACCCTCACCGGAAGTGGCGCGGTCGGTCGAGACCACCGACAACGTGAACTACCGGATCTTGCTCAAGCCCGGCTGGAAGTTCACCGACGGCTCGCCGGTGACGGCCCATTCGTTCGTCGACGCGTGGAATTACGGCGCGCTGAGCACCAATGCCCAACTGCAACAAAGCTTTTTCAGCCCGATCGTCGGGTACGACGAGGTCGCCGCCCTGACCGCAGACGGGAAGCCGGCCCGGACCACCATGTCCGGGCTGCAAGTCGTCAACGATCTCGAGTTCGACGTGCGGCTCAAGGCGCCGACCGTCGACTTCACGTTGCGGCTGGGACACAATGCCTTTTACCCGTTGCCGGAAAGGGCTTTTCGGGACATGGCCGCGTTCGGCCGCAACCCGGTCGGCAACGGCCCCTACGAGTTGGCTGACGGTCCCGACGGGCCGGCCTGGGAACACAACGTCAAGATCGACCTGAAACCCAACCCCGACTACCACGGCAATCGCAAGCCCCACAACAAGGGCCTGCGGTTCGAGTTCTACGCCAACCTCGACACCGCCTACGCCGACCTGCTGTCGGGCAATCTCGATGTGCTGGACACGATTCCGTCGAGTGCACTCACAATCTACAAGCGTGACCTGGGCGGCAACGCGGCCAGTGGACCGGTCGCGGTCAGCCAATCGCTCGACACGCCACTGCGGCTGCCGCATTTCGGCGGCGAAGAAGGCCGGCTGCGCCGGTTGGCGTTGTCGGCTGCGATCAACCGGCCACAGATCTGCCGGCAGATCTTCAACGCCACCCGCAGCCCTGCCCGCGACTTCACCGCGAGCTCGTTGCCCGGATTCGATCCGCACATCCCGGGCAACGACGCATTGGACTTCAATCCCGAACGGGCCCGCCAACTCTGGGCGCAGGCCAACGCGATCTCGCCGTGGAGCGGGCGCTACTTGATCGCCTACAACGCCGACAGCGGCCATCAAGAGTGGGTGGACGCGGTGGCCAACAGCATCAAGAACGTGCTGGGCATCGACGCCGTCGGCGCGCCGCACCCCACGTTCGCCGGTTTCCGCACCCAGATCACCAACCGCACCATCGATACCGCGTTCCGCGCCGGCTGGATCGGCGACTACCCGTCGATGATCGAGTTCCTCGCCCCGCTGTACGCCACCGGAGCGGGATCCAACGACGTCGGATACTCGAACCGGGACTTCGACGCCGGCCTCGCCGCCGCCGAGGCCGCACCCGACCTGCAACAGGCGGACGTGCTGGTCAATAAGGCCCAGCGGATCCTGTTGCGCGACATGCCCGCCGTGCCGCTGTGGTACTACATCGCGGTGGTCGGATGGTCGTCGCCGGTGAGCGGCGTCAAGCTCACGTGGAACGGTCTGCCCGACTACGAGAACATCGGCAAGGCGTAACGGCATGGGTTCCTACATCGCGCGCCGGATCGCCGTCATGGTTCCCGTCTTCCTCGGCGCCACGTTGCTGATCTACGGCATGGTGTTCCTGTTGCCCGGCGACCCGGTGGCCGCGATCGCCGGGGACCGCCCGCTGACGCCCGAGGTCGCCGCGCAGCTTCGGGCCCGCTACCACCTCGACGACCCGTTCATCGTCCAGTACCTGCGCTACCTCGGCGGCGTCCTGCACGGTGACTTGGGCCGCTCCTACTCGGGGCTGCCGGTGAGCGACGTTCTCGCACACGCCTTTCCGGTGACTCTGCGGCTGGCGCTGATCGCCCTGGTCGTCGAAGCGGTGCTGGGCATCGGCTTCGGGGTGATCGCCGGGCTGCGCACCGGCGGGATCTTCGACTCGACCGTCCTGATCGCGGGGCTCGTCATCATCGCGGTCCCCATCTTCGTGCTGGGGTTCCTGGCCCAGTTCGTGTTCGGGGTGAAGCTGGGCATCGCACCGGTCACGGTGGGCGAGAGGTCGACGATCGGGCGCCTGCTGCTACCCGGCGTCGTGCTGGGTTCGGTGTCGTTCGCCTACGTGGTGCGGTTGACCCGGTCGGCGGTCGCCGCCAACGCGCACGCCGACCATGTCCGCACCGCCACCGCCAAGGGGTTGTCCCGGCCGCGCGTGGTGACCGTGCACATCCTGCGCAATTCGCTGATCCCGGTGGTGACGTTCCTGGGGGCGGACCTCGGGGCGCTGATGGGCGGAGCCATTGTCACGGAAGGAATTTTCAACATCCACGGCGTCGGCGGTGTGTTGTATCAGGCCGTCACCCGCCAGGAGGCGCCGACCGTGGTGTCGATCGTGACGGTGCTGGTGCTGATCTACCTGATCACCAACCTCGCGGTGGACCTGCTGTATGCCACGCTGGATCCGAGGATCCGGTATGGCTGAGCGCAGCGGCTTCTGGCGCGACACGTGGCGGGGGCTGCGCGGCCGGCCGAAGTTCGTCTTCGCCGGCCTGCTGATCCTGTTTATCGTTGCGGTCGCCACGTTTCCGGCGTTGTTCACCGGGGCCGACCCGAGTTACGCCGATCCCAGCCAGAGCCTGCTTCCGCCATCGGGCGCGCACTGGTTCGGCACGGACCTGCAAGGCCACGACGTCTACGCCCGCACCGTCTACGGCGCGCGGGCCTCGGTCACCGTCGGCCTGGGGGCCGCGGTGGTGGTGTTCGTCGTCGGCGGCGCGCTCGGCGCGCTGGCCGGCTTCTACGGGGGCTGGGTCGACACGCTGGTCTCCCGCGTCAGCGACGTCTTCTTCGGCCTGCCGCTGCTGTTGGCGGCCATCGTGCTCATGCAGGTCATGCACCACCGCACGGTGTGGACCGTCATCGCCATCCTCGCCTTGTTCGGCTGGCCACAGGTGGCCCGCATCGCCCGCGGATCGGTGCTCTCCGTGCGCGCCAGCGATTACGTGCTCGCCGCGAAAGCATTGGGGCTGAGTCGCTTTCAGATACTGCTGCGCCACGCGCTGCCCAACGCACTGGGCCCGGTCATCGCGATGGCCACCATCGCCCTGGGCGCCTTCATCGTCACCGAAGCCACGCTGTCCTACCTGGGCGTCGGGCTGCCGCCGACGGTGGTCTCCTGGGGTGGCGACATCAACCTCGCCCAGACGCGGCTGCGGGCGGGCTCGCCGATTCTGTTCTACCCGGCCGGCGCGTTGGCGATCACGGTCCTGGCGTTCATGATGATGGGTGACGCGTTGCGCGACGCCCTGGACCCGGCGTCCCGAGCGTGGCGGCCGTGACCGGCGCGCCGTTGCTGGCCGTCGAGGGGCTCAGAGTCAGCTTCGGCGATCACGCCGCCGTCCGCGGCGTGGACCTCACCGTCCTGCCGGGCGAAACCATCGCGGTGGTCGGCGAATCGGGATCGGGGAAATCCACCACGGCGGCCGCGATCCTCGGGCTGCTTCCCCCCGGCGGGCGGATCACCGCCGGGCGCATCGTCTTCGACGGTTCCGACATCGCCGGCGGCAACCGACGGACGCTGCGCGCCATCCGGGGGCGCGAGATCGGCTACATTCCACAGGACCCGATGAGCAATCTCAACCCGGTCTGGAAGGTCGGTTTCCAGGTCTCGGAAGCGTTGCGGGCCAACACTTCCGACCGGCGGACGCGGCGGCGCGCGGTCGAGCTGCTCGGTCAGGCCGGCATGCCGGACCCGGCGAAACAAGCGGGCCGCTACCCGCACCAGCTGTCCGGCGGCATGTGCCAGCGCGCACTGGTCGCGATCGGGTTGGCGGGCCGGCCGCGGCTGCTGATCGCCGACGAGCCGACGTCGGCGCTGGATGTCACCGTGCAGCGTCAGGTGCTCGACCACCTGCAGGGGCTGACCGCGGAACTCGGCACCGCGCTGCTCCTGATCACCCACGACCTGGCGCTGGCCGCAGAACGCGCCGGGTCCGTCGTCGTGATGCGCGAGGGCGCCGTGGTGGAATCCGGTGCGGCGCGGTCGATCCTGCGCGAGCCGCAGCACGAGTACACCCGGCGGCTGGTGGCCGCCGCGCCGTCGCTGACGGTGCGGAGCCCCGCCCGGCCGCGTCCGGCGGACGACGGCGGGTCCGACGCGGTCCTGGTCGCCTCGGAGCTGACCAAGGTCTACCGCGACTCGCGCGGTGTGCCGTGGAGACGGGCGGAAGTCATTGCGGTGGAGGGAGTTTCGTTCGGCCTGCGGCGGGCCAGCACCCTGGCGATCGCCGGCGAATCGGGGTCGGGCAAATCCACCCTGGCGCGAATGGTGCTCGGCCTGCTGGCGCCAAGCTCCGGCACCGTCGTCTTCGACGGCACCCGCATCGACGCCGCGCTGAGCCGGGACCAGCAACTGGCCTTCCGGCGCCGCGTGCAGCCGATCTTTCAAAACCCCTACAGCAGCCTGGATCCCATGTATACGGTGTTTCGCGCCATCGAGGAACCGCTGCGCATTCACCGCGTCGGCGACCGCCGGCAGCGCGGGCGCGCGGTGCGCGACCTCGTCGACCAGGTGGCCCTGCCGTCGTCGGTGCTGGGGCGGCTGCCCCGTGAGCTGTCGGGCGGCCAACGGCAGCGGGTGGCGATCGCCCGTGCGCTGGCACTGCGGCCCGACGTGCTGGTCTGCGACGAGGCGGTCTCCGCGCTCGACGTCCTGGTGCAGGCGCAGATCTTGGATCTGCTGGCCGACCTGCAAACCGAGCTGGGCCTCGCCTACCTGTTCATCAGCCACGACCTGGCGGTGATCCGGCAGATCGCCGACGACGTCTTGGTGATGCGCGCCGGCCGCGTGGTGGAGCGGGGCGCCACCGAGGAGCTGTTCACCCGCCCCCGGCACGAATACACCCGCCAGCTGCTGGAGGCCATCCCGAAGGCGCCGACACCCGATCGTTGAAGCCGGGATAGGTTGGCAACCTGTGACCGCCGATCCACTGGCCCCGCTGATGGAGTTGCCGGGCGTCGCCGAGGCCAGTGACCGGGCCCGCGACGCGCTGGGCCGCGCCCATCGCCACCGGGCCAACCTGCGGGGCTGGCCGGTGACCGCCGCCGAGGCGGCGTTGCGGGCCGCGCGCGCCTCGTCGGTGCTGGACGGCGGCCCCGTTCGGCTGGAGGACCTCGCCGATGCGGCGGTGGTCAGCGATCCGGTGTTCGGTGGGGCGCTGCGGGTGGCGCAGGCGCTGGAGGGCGGCGAGGGTCCGCTGGTCGGGGTGTGGCGGCGGGCCCCGCTGCAGGCGCTCGCGCGGCTGCACATGCTGGCGGCGGCCGACCAAGTCGACGAGGAGCGGCTGGGCCGGCCCCGCGCCGATGCCGGCGTCGGGCCGCGGCTGGAGTTGCTGGCGGATTTGGTGAGTGGTGGCACCGAGGCACCGGCGCCGGTGGTCGCCGCGGTCGCGCACGGCGAGCTGTTGACGCTGCGGCCGTTCGGCAGCGCGGACGGCGTGGTGGCCCGCGCGGTCTCGCGGTTGGTGACCATCGCCAGCGGGCTGGACCCGCACGGGTTGGGGGTACCCGAGGTGAGCTGGATGCGCCAGCCCGCCGACTATCGCGATGCGGCGCAAGGCTTTGCGGATGGAACTCCGGCCGGGGTGGGGGCGTGGCTGCTGCTCTGCTGCCGGGCGATGCGAGCCGGTGCACAGGAGGCGTTGACGATCGCGGAGTCGGTGTCGAGCCGGTAGCTGGATCGGTAGCCGGCGCCGGGCGAAAACACCGCCGGACAATGTAAAGCGGGCGACGTCCCGAAGGATTCGGTCCGCCGCCCGCTAACACGGAGCTCGGTTACCATGCGTGCATTTCGGGGCTGCGTGGGTTGGCCTCGGCGATCTTGCGATACTTCCGGTTGCAACCCCACCCAAAGGGCCGTCGACACCGTCCGTATTTCGCAATTACGCAGGCCCGCAACACTTCTGCCATTATCGCGGCTATGACTCCGCGTGGGTGCCGGGTTCCGTGCTGGGCGCCCGGTTCGGGAGAACGATCCTTCTCTTCCGGATCGACCTTGGCCTCATCGGGCTTCCGTGGTTCCTTTGTACTACTAGACCTCTAGCGCAGCAAGGCCCAATTTTGTTCGAAATCGCGCACCGATGCGGAAATGCGTTTGCTGCGAAACGCGGGGCCTAGAACGCGAAGCGGCGCAGCAGCGAATAGGTGACCGCGCCGGCGGCCAACGCACTGACGCCCACCGCGGCGGTCGTCGCGATCGCGGCGCCCGACGGTGCCGGGATGCGGTCGCGCAGCGACACCGGCCGGGAGAACGACAGCACCGGCCAACCGCGCTCGACGGCTTCCCGGCGCAGCCCACGGTCGGGATTCACCACGCTGGGGTGGCCGACGGACTCGAGCATCGGCAGGTCGGTGATCGAGTCGGAGTAGGCGTAGCAATGCTCCAGCGGGTAGCCCTCGCGGGCGGCCAGCTCGCGGATCGCCTGCACCTTGCCCTCGCCGTAGCAATAGAACGCTATCTCCCCGGTGTACCGACCGTCCTCGACGACCATGCGGGTCGCCATCGCGTGGGTGGCGCCAAGCGCACGGGCGATCGGCGCCACGATCTCCTCGCCGGAGGCGGAGACCACGACGACGTCGCGGCCGCACAATTTGTGCGCGGCGATCAGGTCCGCCGCTTCGGCGAACACCAGCGGCGTCACGATGTCGTGCAGAGTTTCGTTGACGATCGACTTGACCTGTTCCACGTCCCAACCGGCGACCATGTTCGTCATGTGGATGCGCATCCGGTCCATCTGGTCATGATCAGCACCGGAGAGCAGATAGATGAACTGGGCGTAGCTGGATTTGAGCACGGCGCGGCGGTTGAGCAGTCCTTGGTTGAAGAATGGTTTGCTGAAAGCCAGCGTGCTGGACTTGGCGATGATGGTCTTGTCTAAGTCGAAGAAGGCCGCTGTGCGGGCGCGGGGAGCGGTGGTAGCCGACGTGTGCTGCTCCTCGGCCGGGTCGAAGACGGTCACCGCCCCAGCATAGGTGGGTCGTCGGTCCGGGCTGCGGTTCTGGGACCGAAATGGCCGCTCAGCAAAGTGGGACCGACGGTAACGGCAGTGTTTTTGCGGCTCAACGTGTTCTTTCATAGAAAGAGCTATTGCGTTACCGCCGCTTGTCATGTGTATAGTAAGCATTACTCGGCCTGAGCCGAGGGTGTATCAGCCCGACCCCCCGGGGCTGATGCACGACGACCCTCGCCTCCTCCCCCCCTGGCGGGGGTCGTCCCTTTTCTGGGGTAAATTCCGCCGACACCGGGCCGCCTGGCGTGGCCGTCCGATTGGTTGCGGGCTTTCCGCATCGTGTGCGCCGCCCGACGTGTTTGTGCACACTCGCGTCTCTCTCCACAAATCCGCAGTTTGGGACTGGTGTCCAATATCGCGGGCCCGCAGAGTGGGGCACGTGACGAGCACCTCGCAGGCCGACGCGACGGCTCCCGCGGGCGTGCTCGCGATGCTGGCGGACCCGGAGCTGCGCCGCGACTTGGAGCGCGTGGCCGCGGCCGTCGGCGTCCGGGTAGTCCATGCCGGTGGCGTCGTGAGCCGCAAGACGTGGTCGGCGGCGGCGGCCGTCGTGCTGGACGAGGCGGCGGCCGAACGGTGCGGGCGGGCGGCGCTGCCCCGCCGCGCTCACGTGACCGTGCTGGCGGCGGCCGACCCGGCGACCTCGACATGGACGGCGGCCGTCGCCGTCGGCGCCGAGCACGTGCTGCGGCTGCCCGAGCGGGAGCGTGACATGGTGCGCGCGCTCGCAGAGGCGGCCGAATCGTCGCGCGACGACGGGACTCGCGGCGCGGTGGTCGCGGTCATCGGGGGATGCGGCGGGGCCGGCGCCTCGACGCTGGCGGTCGGCTTGGCGCACGCGGCGGCGGACGCGCTGCTGGTGGACCTCGACCCATGGGGCGGCGGGATCGATCTGCGGCTTGGCGCCGAGAACGCGGCGGGCTTGCGCTGGCCGGACCTGGCGCTGCAGGACGGCCGGCTCAGCTGGTCGTCCGTGCGGGCGGCGTTGCCGCGGCACCGGGGCATCAGCGTGCTCTCCGGCACCCGGCGCGGATACGAGCTGGCGGCCGGCCCCGTGCACGCCATCGTCGACGCCGGCCGCCGCGGCGCGGTGACGGTGGTCTGCGACCTGCCGCGCCGTCTCACCGATGCGGCGCACGCCGCGCTGGATGCCGCCGACCTCGTCGTCGTGGTCAGCCGCTGCGACGTGCCGGCGTGCGCCGCGACGGGTGCGCTGGCGCCGGTGCTCGCCGCGGTCAACCCCAACGTGGGATTGGTGGTGCGCGGTCCATCACCGGGTGGGTTGCGGGCAGCCGAGATCGCCGAGATCGCCGGGCTGCCGTTGCTGGCGTCGGTCAAAGCACAGCCCCGGGTCGCCGAGCAGCTGGAGCGAGGCGGCCTGCGTCTGGGGCGGCGATCTACGCTCGCGGCGGCGGCTCGGCAGGTGCTGGCGGTGCTGCCGCGCGCGTCGGGGCCGGCACGAAAAGGCGAGGCCGCGTGAGTGGTTCGCTGATCGACCGGGTACGGGAGCGGCTGGCCGCCGAATCCGCGCCGCTGGGGGCCAACGTCGTGGCCGCCGCCATTCGGGCCGAGTCGGGCGGCATGCTCGGCGATACCGAGGTGCTGGCCAACCTGCGGGTCTTGCAGACGGAGCTCACCGGCGCCGGCATCCTCGAGCCGTTGTTGTGCGCCGACGGCACCACGGACGTGTTGGTCACCGCGCCCGACGCGGTCTGGGTTGACGACGGAAATGGCTTGCGGCGCACGCAGGTCCGGTTCGCCGACGAAGCGGCGGTGCGGCGCCTGGCGCAGCGGCTGGCGCTGGCGGCCGGTCGCCGGCTGGACGACGCGCAGCCGTGGGTGGATGGCCAGCTGACCGGGATCGGCGCCGGGTTCGCGGTGCGATTGCACGCCGTGCTGCCGCCGGTGGCGGCCGCGGGCACGTGCCTGTCATTGCGGGTGCTGCGGCCGGCCAGTCAGGACCTGGCGGCCCTGATCGCGGCGGGCGCGCTGGCGCCCGAGGCCGCCGCGATGGTCGCCGACATCATCGCCGCCCGGTTGGCCTTCCTGGTGTGCGGCGGAACAGGAGCGGGCAAGACGACGCTGTTGGCGGCGATGCTCGGCGCGGTCGCGCCCACCGAGCGGATCGTCTGCGTCGAGGATGCCGCCGAGCTGGCGCCCCGGCACCCGCACCTGGTGAAACTCGTCGCGCGGTGCGCGAATGTCGAAGGCATCGGCGAAGTTCCGGTGCGCCAGCTCGTTCGCCAGGCCCTGCGGATGCGGCCGGACCGCATCGTGGTCGGCGAGGTGCGGGGCGCCGAGGTGGTGGACCTGCTCGCGGCGCTGAACACGGGCCACGACGGGGGAGCGGGCACGGTGCACGCGAACAACCCGGCCGAGGTCCCCGCCCGGCTGGAGGCGCTGGGCGCGCTGGGCGGTCTCGATCGCGCGGCGCTGCACAGTCAGCTCGCCGCGGCCGTGCAGGTGCTGTTGCACGTCGCGCGCGACCGCAGCGGGCGGCGCAGGCTCGGCGAGGTCGCCGTTCTTCGCCAGGTCGCGGGGCGGGTGCGGGCGGTCACCGTGTGGCGTGCCGACGAAGGCATGACCGACGAAGCCGAGCTCTTACACCGCGTGCTGCGGGGCAGGTTGCCGGCATGAACGGCCCGGCCACCGGTGCGCTGCTGTTGGCGCTCGCGCTGCTCGTGCTTCCGGCGTCGCCGCGGCGCCGCCTGGCGCCGATGGCGTCGAACCGCCGGTGGCGCCCGGTCGCCGGGCCACGCGAGGCGGCTTGCCTTGCCGTGGTCGCCGTGGGTGCGGCCGCGGTGTTGTTACCGCTGACGACGGTGCTCGCCGTCGCGGTGGTCGGCACGACCGCGAACCTGCGCTATCGCCGCCGCCATCGCACCCGGTGCGCCCAGCGCGAGGGGCAGGCGCTGGAAGGTGCGCTCGACGTGCTCGTCGGTGAGCTGCGTGTCGGCTCCCACCCGGTGCGCGCGTTCGGGGTGGCTGCCGGCGAAACCGCCGGTGCGGTGGCGGAGTCGTTTCGGGCGGTCGCGGCCCGGGCCAGGTTGGGGGCCGACGTCGCGGCCGGCCTACGCGCCGCGGCGAAATCGTCGGCCCTGCCCGGGCATTGGGATCGCCTCGCGCTGGGCTGGCAGCTGGCCAGCCAGCACGGTCTGGCGATCGCCACCCTGATGCGCGCCGCGCAGCGCGATATCGCCGAGCGGCAACGATTTTCGGCCCGGGTGACGTCGAACATGGCCGGCGCGCGGGCGACCGCGGCGATCCTGGCGGGTCTGCCGGCGCTCGGCGTGCTGCTGGGCGAGCTGATCGGCGCGCGACCGTTGGCCTTCCTGTTCAATGGGCGCGCGGGTGGCTGGCTGTTGGTGGTGGGTTCGGCGCTGGCGTGTGGCGGCCTGTTATGGGCCGACCGCATCACCGATCGGCTCGGGTCGTGACCACGGCGGCGGTGTTGCTGGCTGTGGCGGCGTGGATCGGTCCGGGCCCGGCGCTGGTGCGAACGCGGGCGCGCGCACCGGTCCGCCGGCATCGGCCGCGCCCGGGGCGCGGGATGGCGAACGGCCCCGACCCGTTGGCGGTCGCGTCCTGTCTCGACGTGCTGGCGGTGTGCCTGGGCGCCGGCATGGCCGTGGCCGCCGCCGCGTCCGCCGCCGCGGCGTCCGCCCCGCCCGCGCTGGCCCGCGTGCTGCGGCGCGCCGCCGACCTGCTGGCGTTGGGCGCCGATCCCGTTGTCGCCTGGACGATCTCGCCGGATCGGCGGCCGCACGAGGCCGACGCGCAGGTCGAGGCGTTGCTGCGGCTCGCTCGGCGTTCGGCGGCCTCGGGTGCGGCGCTGGCCGAGGGAGTCGCCGAGTTGGCCGAAGACTCCCGGCACGGTGCCGCGCACGCGGCCACCTCCGCCGCCGAACGCGCCGGGGTGCTGATCGCCGGGCCGCTCGGGTTGTGTTTCCTGCCGGCGTTCGTGTGCCTGGGAATCATTCCCGTGGTGGCGGGGCTCGCCGGCGAAGTCTTTCAATCGGGATTATGGTGAAGAGAAAGGGAAGCATTGCTGCACAACATTTTTCGGGCGCTGATCGCGCGCCTGACGGTCGTGGTGTCCGACGAGTCGGGCATGTCCACGGTCGAATACGCCATCGGCACTGTGGCGGCCGCCGCCTTCGGTGCGATTCTGTACACCGTCGTCACCGGGGACTCCATCGTGTCGGCGCTGACCAACATCATCGGTCGCGCGCTCAACACCAAGGCCTGACCGGCAGTGCGGGCGCCAGCACCGTGGAGGCGGCCCTGGGCGTCGCCACCCTGGTGGTCGTGCTGGTGCTGTGTCTGGCCGGTGTCACCGCCGTCTCGATGCAGGTTCGCTGCGTGGACGCCGCTCGCGAAGCCGCCAGGCTCGCCGCGCGCGGCGACGACCGCTCAGCCCTCAACGCGGCCCGCCGCATCGCCCCCGGCGGGGCGCGGGTCGAGGTGCACCGCGAAGGTGAATTCCTGGTTGCCACCGTCGTCGCGCGCTCGAAGGTGTTGCCGGCGCTCGACATTGCCGCCAAGGCGGTCTCGGCGGCGGAGCCGTCGGGATGATCGGGGCTCGGCCACCCTGGTCGCGGCCTGGATGGTGGCGGTGTTGCTTGGCGTCGCGGGTGCCGGCGCTTACCTGGGTGCGGTGGTGGTGGCGCGTCACCGCGCACAGGCGGCGGCCGATCTGGCCGCGCTGGCCGCCGCGGCCCGGCTGCCGTCCGGAGCCGATGCGGCCTGCGCCCGCGCGACGGCGGTGGCCCGGCGGATGCGGGCCGACGACACCGGGTGTGCGGTGGACGGCCTGGATGTGGTCGTCACGGTCCGCGTGGCGGTCTTCGGCAGCGCGGCGAGCGCCGCCGCGCGGGCGGGCCCGGCCACCGGCTGACGCGGTCCCGACGTAATAGTCTGTCGGCGTGGTGCCGCACTGGCGGATCGGTTCGGTGATGCTGCCGATGCACGGTGTCTTCGTGGCGCTGGGCGTCCTGGCCGCCGCGGTCGTGTTCATCGCCGAAGCCCGCCGGCGCGGAGAGGTCAACGAGCAATCGCTGGTCGCGGTGACCGGCGCCCTCGTCGGCGGCGCGGTGGGAATGCGCCTGTCCGGCTGGGCCGAGCACCTGGACCTCCGCCTCAACCCGACGATGTTGCAGGCGTGGGAATTCGGGTCGCGCAGCATTCTGG
>NZ_LZIX01000243.1:0-47293 GCF_001666955.1 Mycobacterium sp. E735
GCCGTCCGCGGCAGCGCGGCGTCCACGCGGGACACGAAGTCGCGCAGCGGTTCCGGCCGGGGCAGGGCGCCGATCCGCCCCAGCCCGGCGTCGCCCGGCGCGGGCACCAACGCGAACAGGTCGAACGCCGGCTCCTCGTAGGGATGGGCGGCGCGCATCGCCGCCAGCACGGCTCCCCGGATCCGCGCGGGCGCGACCACCTCGAACCGATCCTCGGCCACCCGCTCGACGGTGCCGACGCTGCCCACCGCGGGCGACGCCCCTTCGTGCGGCAGGAACTGGCCGATGCCGCTGACACTCCAGCTGCAGTGCGAGTAGTCGCCGATGTGCCCGGCGCCGGCCTCGAACACGGCCGCCTGCACCGCTTCTGAGTTCTCGCGCGGCACGTAGACCACCCACTTGTCGAGGTCGGTCGCGGCCGTCCGCGGCTCCAGCGGTGCTTCGACGGCGAGGCCGAGGGCTTCGGCGAGCGCGTCCGAGACGCCCGGGGCGGCCGAGTCGGCGTTGGTGTGCGCGGTGAACAGCGAACGCCCCGTTCGGATCAGGCGGTGCACCAGCGCGCCCTTGGGCGTACTGGCCGCCACCGTGTCGACGCCGCGCATCAGCAACGGATGATGGGCCAAGAGCAGCCCGCCGTCGGGAACCTCGCCAACGACGGCCGGCGTCGCGTCGACCGCCACGGTCACCGACTCGAGCGCATCATCGGGGTCCCCGCACACCAGGCCCACCGAATCCCACGATTCGGCCAGCCCCGGTGGGTAGGCCTCGTCCAGCGCGTCGATCACGTCGGCCAGCCGCACGCTCACGCGCACACCTCCGAGACGGCCTCGACCAGCAGCGGCCATTCCCGGCGCACCGCGGCCCGCAGGTACCGTTGGTCCAGGCCGACGAACGTGTCACAGCGACGGATGGCAATCCCCTTGTCTCGCAGCTTGTTTCGGATCTCAACGGCGTCCGGGCGGCGGAACAGGACGAACGGCGCCCGCCCGTGGACCACCTCGGCACCCACCGACGTCAGACCGTCCACCATCTCGGCGCGCAACTCCGTGAGACGCTCGGCACCGGCCGCCGCTTCGGCGACGGACTGCGGGCCGCAGCACGCCGCGATCGCCGTCAGCTGCAGTGTGCCCACCGGCCAGTGGGCGCGCTGAGCGGTCAGCCGGTCGAGGACTTCCGGTGAGCCCAGGGCGTAGCCCACCCGCAACCCCGCCAGCGCCCAGGTCTTGGTCAGGCTGCGCAGCACCACCACGTCGGGCAGCGAGTCACCGGCCAGCGACTCCGGTTCGCCCGGGATCGCATCGGCGAACGCCTCATCGACCACCAGGATGCGGCCCGGCCGCCGCAGCGCGAGGAGCTGCTCGCGGGTGTGCAGCACCGAGGTGGGGTTGGTCGGGTTGCCGACCACGACCAGGTCGGCGTCGTCGGGGATTCGCACCCCGTCCAGGCCGAACGGCGGCTCGAGCACCACATGGTGCACGGCCACCCCGGCGGCGGTGAGCGCTGCCGCCGGCTCGGTGAACGAGGGCGCGACGATCGCCGCCCGCGCCGGACGCAGGTTGCTCAACAGCGCGAACCCCTCGGCCGCCCCGGCGAGCGGCAGCACCTCGTCGCGCGCCCGGCCGTGCCGCTCGGCGACCGCGTCCTGCGCCACCCGGACGTCCTGGGCGCTCGGATAGCGCGCCAAATCCGGCAGCCGCGCGGCCAGCCGCCGCACCAGCCATTCGGGTGGTTGGGCGTGACGGACGTTGACGGCGAAATCCAGCATCCCGGGTGCGACGGCCTGATCACCGTGATAGCGCGCCGCAGGCGGGGTCAAGTTCAGACTCGCCATCCGAGAAACACTAGTGGGCCGCGCCGGGGCGCGGCAGCGACACCGGCACACCCGGCCGCGGGGCATCGAGGACAATGGTGAGGTGACAGGCTCAACGTCCACCGATCGCCCTTCGCCACGCCTGGCGACCGAGCTGGTGATCTTCGACCTCGACGGCACGCTCACCGACTCCGCGGAGGGGATCGTGGCCAGCTTCCTGCACGCGCTCGAGCAGGTCGGCGTGGACGTGCCGGACGGCGACCTGGTGACCCAGATCGTGGGCCCGCCGATGGACGACACATTCCACGCCATGCTGGGCGAGGACGCCGAGCGGGCGATCGCGGCCTTCCGCGCCGAATACGCCGACCGCGGCTGGGCGATGAACACCCTGTTCGACGGTATCGAGCCGCTGCTGGCCGACCTGCAGGCCGCCGGCGCCCGGCTGGCGGTGGCCACGTCGAAGCTCGAGCCGACGGCGCGCCGCATCCTGGCCCATTTCGGGCTCGATCGGCATTTCGAGGTCATCGCCGGGGCGAGCCCGGACGGCTCGCGCAAGACCAAGGTCGAGGTGCTGGCGCACGCATTGGAGCAACTGCAGCCGCTGCCCGATCGGGTGCTCATGGTCGGCGACCGCAGCCACGACGTGCACGGCGCGGCCGCGCACGGCATCGACACCGTGGTGGTCGGCTGGGGCTACGGCCGCGACGACTTCCCCGACGGGGCGACCGCCGCGGGCGTCACGGCGGTGACGCACGCCGCGACCGTCGACGAACTGCGGGCGGTGCTCGGTGTCTGAGCGCGAGCCGCTGCACGTGACGTTCGTGTGCACCGGCAACATCTGCCGGTCGGTGATGGCCGAGAAGATGTTCGCCGACCAGCTGCGCCGCCGCGGCCTCGCCGAGGCGGTGCGGGTGACCAGCGCGGGCACCGGCAACTGGCACGTCGGGGAATGCGCCGACGACCGGGCGACCGACGTGCTGCGCGCCCACGGTTACTCCACCGACCACCGCGCCGCCCAGGTCGGCGAGGACCATCTGGCGGCCGACCTGGTGGTGGCCCTGGGCCGTAACCATCTTCGGATGCTGCGCGAGCTGGGCGTCGACGAGGAGCGGGTGCGGATGCTGAGGTCGTTCGACCCCCGTTCGGGCGCCCACGCCCTCGACGTCGAGGACCCGTACTACGGCGACGCGCGGGACTTCGAGGACGTGTTCACCGTCATCGAGGCCTCGTTGCCCGGCCTGCACGCCTGGGTCGACGATCGGCTGGACCGGAACGGATCGCCCTGACATGCGTCGGTTGACGTTCTTGCTGCGGCCCGGCTGGATCGCGCTGGCGCTGGTGGTCATCGCGTTCGCCTACCTGTGCTTCACCGTGCTGGCGCCGTGGCAACTGGGCAAGCACAACCGGACGTCGCGGGAGAACCGCCAGATCGAGTATTCCCTCAACACCGAGCCTGTTCCCCTGAAAACCCTGCTGCCGCAGCAAGGTTCGGCGGCCCCGAACGCGCAGTGGCGCCGCGTCACGGCCACCGGGCACTACCTGCCCGACCTCCAGGTGCTGGCGCGGTTGCGGGTGATCGAGGGCAAACCCGCGTTCGAGGTGCTGGCGCCGTTCGTCGTCGACGACGGGCCCACGGTCCTCGTCGACCGGGGCTACGTGCGGCCCGAGCAGGGCTCCCAGGTGCCGCCGTTCCCCCGCCCGCCCCGGGAACCCGTCACCATCACCGCGCGGCTGCGCGATTCCGAGGCCGTCGTCCCGGGCAAGGACCCGTTCACCCAGGACGGTGTGCAGCAGGTGTATTCGATCAACACCGAACAGGTCGCTGCGCTGATGAAGGTCCCCCTCGCCGGGTCCTATCTCCAGCTGACCGAGGACCAGCCCGGCGGGCTCGGCGTTATCGGCGTGCCGCACCTGGACGCCGGTCCGTTCCTGTCCTACGGCATCCAGTGGATTTCGTTCGGCATCGTCGCGCCGCTGGGTTTGGGTTACTTCGTGTATTCCGAGATCCGCGCCCGCCGCCGGGAAAAGCAACCCCCGGCCGCGGCTGCGCGGGCCCCGGAACCGCCGAAGACCGTGGAGGCGAAACTCGCCGACCGCTACGGCCGCCGCAGGTAACACAGCAGCCCCGCCACGACGGCGGCGCCCGCCTGCACCGTCCGCGACAGCGCCACCGCGCGCCGCAGGTCGGCCACCGTCGGCTCGTGGCCGTCGCCCAGGGTGGGCCGGATCTGCAACTCGTGGTGGTATTGCGTGGGCCCACCGAGGCGCACGCCCAGCGCCCCGGCGAAGGCCGCCTCGACGACGCCGGCGTTGGGGCTGGGGTGCCGGGCGGCGTCACGGCGCCAGGCCCGCACCGCATCCGAAGCCGACCCGCTGACGAAGGGCGCCGAACCTACCACCAGCGCCGCCGTCACCCGGGCGGCGACGTAGTTGGCTGCGTCGTCCAATCGTGCTGCGGCCCAACCGAATCGGGCATAGCGCGCCGAGCGATAGCCCACCATGGAGTCCAGCGTGTTGATGCCGCGGTACGCCAGCACCGCGGGCACCCCGCCCACGGCGGCGCACAGCAGCGGCGCCACCTGGGCGTCGGACGTGTTCTCCGCGACCGATTCCAGCGACGCACGCGCCAGGCCTGCGGCGTCCAGCCAGGCCGGATCGCGGCCGCACAACGAGGGCAGCAGGCGGCGCGCTCCCTCGATGTCCCCGCGTTCCAGCAGTTCCGACATCGCCAAGCCGGTGCGCGCCAGCGAGGTCCCGCCCACCGACACCCAGGTGGCGGCGGCGGTGGCCGCGATCGACCAGGGCCAACCGCCGCGCGCGGCGGCCCGTTGCAGCGCGGCGCCCAGCAGGCCCACCGCTCCCACCAGCACGCCGACGTGCACCACCCCCGCGCCCCTGGCGTCGCGGTAGGTCACGCGCTCCAGCCCCGCCGCGGCCCGGCCGAACACCGCGACCGGATGCCCCCGCGCCGGGTCGCCCAGCGCCACGTCGGCCAGGTAGCCGGCCAGCACGCCGGCCAGCCGCGTCCGCGTCGCCAACACCCTGGCAGCGTCTCACACGCGTGCCGAGCGCTAGGCCATGGCGAAGAGGCCCGCGACGATCACCGCGGCGATCAGCACGACGATCACCCACCAGATCAGCAAGGGTGAGTCGAACGTGGCCGTCGACGCGGTCGCCCGGTGGCGCGCCGGGCCCGTGGCCGGAACGCCGAATGGGGTGCTCATTTTGCTAGGCGTGCCCGTTTTCGGCCGGTTCTAACGTCCGGGTCGTGGTTCACTCGAAGGCATGGCGTCGTCCGCGACGAAGCGGCCCGCGACCCGGGTCGCCGACCTCCTGAACCCGGCGGCACTGCTGCTCCCGGCCGCGAACGTGATCATGCAGTTGTCCTTGCCGGGCGTCGGGTACGGGGTGCTGGAAAGCCCGGTGGACAGCGGCAACGTCTACAAGCATCCGTTCAAGCGAGCCCGCACCACCGGCACCTACCTCGCGGCCGCCACCATCGGGACCGAGTCCGACCGCGCGTTGATTCGCGGCGCCGTCGACACCGTGCACCGGCAGGTCCGCTCGACGTCGTCAAGCCCGGTGCCCTACAACGCTTTCGACCCCAAGTTGCAGCTGTGGGTGGCCGCGTGCCTGTACCGCTATTTCGTGGACCAGCACGAATTCCTGCACGGCCCGCTCGACGACACCACCGCCGACGCCGTCTACCTCGACGCCGCCCGGCTGGGCGCCACTTTGCAGGTGCCCGAGGGCATGTGGCCGCCGGACCGGGCGGCCTTCGACGCGTACTGGAAGCGCTCGCTCGACGAGCTGCGCATCGACCCCCCGGTGCGCGAGCATCTGCGCGGCGTGGCGTCGCTGGCGTTCCTGCCCTGGCCGTTGCGGGTTTTGGCCGGCCCGTTCAACCTGTTCGCGACGACGGGTTTCCTGGCTCCGGAGTTTCGCGCGCTGATGCGGTTGGACTGGTCGCGGGGCCGGCAGCGCCGGTTCGAGTGGCTGCTGTCCGCGCTGCGGCTGGCCGACCTCTTCCTGCCGCACGGGGTCTGGCTCCTCGGGTATCAAATCTACCTGTGGGACATGCGATTTCGTGCGCGGCGGGGTTGGCGAATCGTCTAGCCCCGGATCGTCGCGAAGAACGCGCGGACGTCGTCGACGAACAGCTCCGGCTGCTCGAACGCCGCGAAGTGTCCGCCGCGCTCCATCGTGGTCCAATGCGTGATGTTGTAGACCGGCTCGCACCAGCTTCTCGGCGCCTTCAGCAGCTCGTGCGGGAAAGCCGCGACCCCCGTGGGTAATTCGACTCGGTCCAGCTGCCCGAACACCCTGAAGCTCTCCCAATACAGGCGGGCCGACGACGCGGCGGTGTCGGTGACCCAATAGACCATCACGTTGTCGAGCAGCTCGTCGCGGGTGAACGCGTTCTCCGGATGGCCGTCGCAATCGGCCCACGCCCAGAACTTTTCGACGATCCACGCCAGTTGCCCCACCGGCGAATCGGCCAGCCCGTAGCCCAGCGTCTGCGGCCGGGTGGACTGCTGCTTGGAATAGCCGGTGCCCCACTTGCGGTGCTCGGCCATCGCGGCCATCGCCCGCTGTTCCTCGTCCGTCGGGTTCTTCAGGGACTCCGGGGTGGGCCGCCCGATGGGCATGTTGAGGTGGATTCCCGCGCAGTGCCCCCGGTTTCGCCCGATCTGCGTGGTCACCGCGGCGCCCCAGTCGCCGCCCTGGGCGCCGTAGCGGTCGTAGCCCAGGCGCAGCATCAGCGCCTCCCACGCCTCGGCGATCTTCTCCACCCCCCAGCCCGTGCGGGTCGGCTTTCCGGAGAACCCGTATCCGGGCAGCGACGGGCAGATGACGTGGAAGGCGTCCTCTGCACGCCCGGACGCCGGGTTCGTCAGCGGCTCGATCACCTTGTGGAATTCGACGATCGAGCCGGGCCAGCCGTGGGTGATCAGCAGCGGGAACGCATCGTCGTGCGGCGATCGCTGGTGGATGAAATGGATGTCCAGCCCGTCGATTTGGGTGGTGAACTGGTCGAAGCGGTTGAGCGCGGCTTCGCGTGAGCGCCAGTCGTATTCGTCGGCCCAGTAGCCGGCCAGCTCGCGGGTGTAGGCCAGCGGCATGCCCTGGCTCCAGTCGTCCACGCATTCGGCTTCCGGCCATCGGGTGCGCGCCAGCCTGGAGCGCAGGTCTTCCAGGACGTCCTCAGGGACGTCGATGCGAAACGGTTCCACGGGTTGCTCGTCCACGCTCCTGAGGTTGCCACACCGCCACGGTGCGGGGCGAGCGTAACGCCATGGCGAAGATCGGAGCCGAAAGTCGCCGTGGCGTTACGCCCACGACCGCCGCGAATGGGTGAGAGCGCGACAGGGACGCGAACCGGCGGAGCCGGCCGGTTGCCGGGCCGGCTCCGCGGGTATCGCGGTCGCTACTCGCACGGCGATCATGGCCACCGCGGTCAACTGAACTGTTCTGCGGACATCCATGTCGACGTGGCGATCAGGTCGCCGCGGTCGAGCGCGGCGGCGCGGTGCTCGTGGACCTTCGCGTACTCCTCCGTGGTGACCATCTCCAAAAACGCTCCCGGCGTCGGGTATTCGACGAGCAGGATCGCGTCCCACCACGGCTCTTGACCCTCGCCGATGACCACCGCGGGGGCGGTGCCGCCGAAGCGAACCTTCGCGCCGACGCGCTCGAGGTGCGGCGCGACCTCCGCCCCGTATTGCAGGTAGCGCTCGAGGCCGCCGGGGTTCTTGAACTTCAGCAGATTGACCATCACCACCGGGGCGTCGGCCGGCCGCGCGACGAGCGCTTTCACCTGCTCGGGGGTGGTCTCTATCGAGGTGCTCATGTGGATCTCCTTGTCGTTGTCAGTGCTGGCTAACCGTGCCGGCGGCCCCACCGCCGATGTAATTGACCGGCCCCGCTTGTTGCGCCTCGGCGACCACCGGGGTCAGGTGGCGGATCATCACCGCGTCGAGGACGGAGTGGAATTGGCCGTCCTCGGTGAAATTGATGTTGGCTCCCTCGACGCGGATGAACACGACCGTGTCCTCGGTGTTGGACTCCGGGCAGACGAAGGTGTGCACGGAGCCGGCCGGCTCGTACAGATACGAACCGGCGGTCTGCGGCTGATCGGGGTACTCGAGGTAGTACCAGCGACCCGAGAGTGTGTAGGCCTCCGCGGTGCCGGTGTGGTAGTGCACGGGCAACTGGGCTCCGGGACTCAAGACGGCCAGCACCACCCAGCAGCCGGCTTCCAAATCGAGGCGAAGCGGCTTGAAGTGCACTCCTGGGGCGAGCGCGTCGCGCAGCAGGGGGTTGTCCCCCTCGTTGACCGTCAGGAGTTCGCCCTGCGGCAGGGCCGCCAGCGGCAACGGCGTTCCGGAGCTTGTCTTGGCCGATGTTGGTTCAGCGGCGAGCGTCATGGTCTTTCCTTGGGCTGCAGTGACTTCCCCCGCATCGGTGGAAGGGCGGTGTTGGTACCGCCGACTCCACGATGCCGAAGTGGCATGCCTTCGGTCTTGACCGTCAGAGACTACCTTTTGGCTTTTGACGACACCGGGGTCCGTTCGCTACTAGCATCCCGGAGCATGTCGGTGGTGCGCGGCACGGCGCTGTCGAACTATCCCGAACTGGTCACCGAGCTGGGCGGTGACCCACGACGGCTGCTGGCGCGCGCGGGGATACGGCCCATGGACATCGGCCATTACGAGGTGTTCGTGCCGTTGCGCGGAGTGGTTTTCGCCTTGGAGTCGGCAGCCGAAGAAACGGCCACACCGGATTTCGGCCGCCGCCTGGCCCGGCGGCAGGGCATCGAGATCCTCGGTCCGGTGGGGGTGGCGGCCCGCACGGCGGCCACGGTGGGTGACGCGATGGCGATCTTCGGCACCTTTCTTGCCGCGTACAGCCCCGCCCTGTCGGTCCGCGCCGCGCCGGTGCCGGACCGTCCCGAACGTTCTTTTTTCGAGTTTCACATCCTCATGGAGCGCCTGCCGCCCGTCATCCAAAGCGTGGAGTTGTCGCTCGGCGTGATCCTGGAGGTGCTGCGGCTGCTGCTTGGCGCCGCGTACTGCCCGCTTTCGGTGCACGTGCCCCATGAGCCGGTCACCCCCGCCGCGCAGTATCGCGAATACTTCGGATGCAGGCCGTATTTCGCGGAGCCGGTCGCCGGGTTCACTCTCCGAACCGCCGACTTGAGCGGCTCGCTCCAGCACGACGAACTGGCTCACCGGGCTGTGGTCGAATACCTCAGCACGCTGATCGGCCCGCGCGGCCCGGACATGAGCCAGTCGGTGCGCACGATCGCCCGGCAGTTGTTGCCCACCGGCGCCGCGAAGCTCGAGGTGATCGCGGCGCAGTTCAACATCCATCCCAAGACGTTGCAACGCAGGTTAGCCGACGAAGGCACAACGTTTTTCGAGCTGATCGACGACTTGCGGCGCGAAACCGCCGAGCACTACCTGCGCGACACCGACATCGACCTGTCTCACCTTGCCCGAGAGCTCGGCTACACCGAACAAAGCGTGCTGACCCGATCCTGCAAGCGCTGGTTCGGCACCGGGCCGGCGGCCTACCGGCGCGCCCTCAGACCCCGCAGACATCCCGCCTTTTCCTGACCTCACAGTCCGACAGCCCGCTCCAAGTCCTTGAGTGAGGTTTCCAGGTGGCCGAGCAGGCGCTGCAGGTGCGGGACGGCGCGACGGCATCCGACGAGACCGAAGTCGAGGCTGTCGGCACTGGTGGCGACCGTGACGTTGAGGGCCTGCCCGTCCACGGCGATCGACAACGGGTAGTTTCCGTCGAGGCGGGCCCCGTTGCAGTACAACGGTTTCTGCACACCCGGTACGTTGGAGACGACGATGTTGAACGGCGGCGGCGTTGCCGCGCCGAGGCCCGGAATCCCGCCGAAAGCGGCCGGCGCCAGCAAGCCCATCCCCAACGCCATCGCCTGGGCGCGTGGCAGTTCGGACAGCACCAGCTTGTTGTCGCGCATGGACTCATGGATGGTCCGCAGACGGTCGGCCGGATCGTCGCGGTCGGTCGCCAGGTTGCACAACACAGCAGAGACCACGTTGCCGCCGTCCGCGTCGCGTTCGGTGCGCAGATTCACCGGGACCATCGCGGTCAGCGGCTTGTCCGGCAGCGCCTCGTGATCGGTGAGGTAGGAGCGTAATGCGCCGGCGCACATGGCCAGAACGACGTCGTTGACCGTCATTCCCGCGACGTTCTTCACGTCCTTGATGCGGTCCAGCGGCCAGGACTGGGCGGCGCACCGCCGGGCACCGCCGATCGGAACGTTCAGCATGGTGCGCGGAGCCCGAAACGGCAGGGTCAGCTGCTGTTCGAGCAGCGCGGCGCGGGTCAGCTTCAGCGTCGCCGGCGCGAAGCCGGCCGCGGTCGCAATGGCGTCGGCCAGCATCGCGCGGCGCCCACGAGCCGGCCGCTTCTGCCGCGGCGGCGGTGCCCAGGGAGCCCGAATCACGGTGTCATGCGGGTCAGCGCTCAAGGCGCCCTGCAACATTCGCAGCGCGGACACGCCGTCGACGACCGCGTGATGCATCTCGGTATAGACCGCGAAACGTCCGTCCGCCAACCCCTCGATCAGATGTGTCTCCCACAGCGGGCGGTGCCGGTCGAGCAGGGTTCCGTGCAGCCGCGACGTCAACTCGAGTAACTCGCGGACCCGTCCGGGCGCGGGCAGCGCCGAGCGCCGCACGTGATAGCCGAGGTCGATCTCCTCGTCGAACTTCCACAGGGCGTTGCTGAACGCACCGAGCGTCTTGGCCGGACGCTTCCGGAAGGCGGGAGCCACGTGGCCGCCCGCCACCAAGGCGTCGTAGATGTCGCGAGCGAACTCCGGGCCGGCGCCCGGCGGCGGCGTGAACAACTGCAGGCCGGCGACGTGCATCGGGTGCTCGCGAGACTCGGCCAGCAGGCAGAAGGCGTCGACTGGTGCGATGAGGTTCATTGTTCCTTCGGCTTTCGTCATGGATGGTCGCGCTCACGCGCTCATCGCCGCATCAGGTGTGCGCATCGCCGCCACCGGGATGAAAGTCAAGTTGCCATCCGCGACGGAGCTCTCGCGCAGCATCTTGGCGTCGGCGAGGTGGTCCATCGCCGTCCGCCACGGCTGGCGGTCGCCCTGGCGCGGGAACTCCTCGACCGCCCTCTGGACGTAGCCGGCGTGCACTTCCAGTAGCGGCATGGTGCGCATCTCCCCGCTGATGTGCGGGTAGCACACCGCGTACCCGTGCGCGTCCATGTGGTCGAGCAGGCGGCACAGGTGCTCGCACACCGGGCCGACCTTCAACGTCCACGACGAGTTGGTGTAGCCGAACGAGTAGGCGAAGTTGGGCACCCCGTCGAGCATCATCCCCTTGAAGGCGACCTTCTCCGGCAGGTTCACCGGTGCACCGTCGACGGTCAGGGTGATGCCGCCGAATGCCAGCAGGTTCAGCCCGGTCGCGGTCACGATGATGTCGGCCTCGAGCTCCCGCCCGGACACGAGCCGGATGCCCTTCTCCGTGAAGGTGTCGATCCGATCGGTGACCACCGAGGCGCTGCCGTTGCGGATCGCGGCGAACATATCCCCGTCGGGGACCGCGCAGAGCCGTTGGTCCCACGGGTTGTAGGCCGGCCGGAAGTGCTCGTCGACCGGGTATCCCTTCGGTAGCTGCCTGGCGTTGAGGTAGCGGATGATGCGCCGTGCGGTGTCGGGATGGCGTTGGCACAGCCGGAATACCGCGCGCTGCTTGGCGATGTTCTTGCGCCGGGTGATCGCGTACGCCCGCTTACGCCCCACCAGCTTGGGCAGCGCATTGGCGATACGGTCCTTCGCGGGAACCGGCAGGACGTAGGTCGGTGAGCGTTGCAGCATCGTCACGTGGGCCGCGGCGTCGGCCATCGCCGGAACCAGCGTGACTGCGGTGGCGCCGCTGCCGATGACGACCACGCGCTTACCGCTGTAGTCCAGGTCCTCCGGCCACAGTTGCGGATGCACGATCTGCCCCGAAAACCGTTCGCGGCCCTCGAACTCAGGGGTGAAACCTTGGTCGTAGCGATAGTAACCGCCAGCGCAGAACAGCCAGCCGCAGGTGATGCGCACCCGCGCACCGGTGTCCGTGCGCTCGACGTCGACCGTCCACCGGGTGTCGGTGCTCGACCATGACGCACTGATCACCTTGTGGTGGAAGCGAATCGCGGGCGCAATGTCGTTTTCCGCGACCGTCTCGCGCAGGTAGACCATGATGGCATCGGCGCTGGCGATCGCCTTGTCGTTCTCCCACGGCTTGAACTCGTAGCTGAAGGTGTGTAGATCGGAGTCGGAGCGAATCCCCGGGTAGCGGAACAGATCCCAGGTGCCGCCGATCTCACCGCGCGCCTCCACGATCGCGAAGGTCTTGGCCGGCCGCCTGGTCTTCAGGTAGTACGCCGCCCCGATGCCGGAGATTCCGGCCCCGACGATCAACACGTCGACGTGCTCGGTGGTGGTGGTCATCGCGAGGCTCCTTTGCTTTCGATGTAGTGCATCAACTGTGCGGCACCAGCGGCCCATAGGTCTTGACCGAAGAGGACTCGTATTTAGCATCCGGAGACAGGCGAGCTGCAGATATGCGCGCAAGGGTGCCCTCGGCCACCTGTGCGAGCGGGGGTCAGATGCCGGCGAGGAAGCCGCGGAGCCGGTCGAGCAGGACGTCGGGGCGCTGCTCGGCGAACCAGTGGCCCACGCCGTCGACCAACTCCACGTCGAAGTCCCGAACCCGCCCCTCGTACCCACGCAACAGCGTCGGGGTGAGCACCGGGACTCGCGATGAGGGCCCGAGCGTGCGGCCACGGCGAAAATCGAGCCTGCAAGTCGCGATGGCGTTGTGCCCGCGAAGCGGATGAGTGGGCGCGGACGGTATCGAACCGCCGACCGCTGGTGTGTAAAACCAGAGCTCTACCACTGAGCTACGCGCCCGTGCCCCGGGGAGGCTACACGTCCGAAGGGCCGGTACTCAAAACTGTAAGCCCGCGTCAGGCCCGCTCAGCCCCGCAAGGCCGCCAGGGCTTCGGTCCACAGCCCCTGGTTGCGCGATTCGCCGGGTTGCTTCATCTCCGCGAACCGGATGATGCCGGCCTTATCGACGACGAACGTGCCGCGATTGGGGTAGCCGGCCTCGTCGTTGAATACGCCGTAGGCCTGGCTGACCTCGCCGTGCGGCCAGAAGTCCGACAGCACCGGGAAGGTGAAGCCGCTTTCCAGCGACCAGATTCGGTGCGTGGGCGGCGGACCCACCGAGATCGCCAGCGTGGCGCTGTCGTCGTTCTCGTAGTCGGGCAGGTGGTCGCGCAGCTGGTCCAACTCGCCCTGGCAGATGCCGGTGAAGGCCAGCGGGAAGAACACCAGCAGCACGTTCTTGGCGCCGCGGTAGGAGCTCAGGGTGACACGCTGTTGGTTCTGGTCGCGCAGTGTGAAATCCGGGGCGGTGGCGCCAACGGGCAGCATCAACGCTTCCCGGTTCGGGACTTCGGCTGCACCAGTCGGCTGGCGCTCCAGTCGCCCAGGTTGACCGACGACGTCGGCATCAGGCCGGCGGTCGGGGCCGCCTCGGCGATTTCGGCAGGCAGGACGTGGCCGGGCTTGCCGGTCTTGGGCGTCAGCACCCAGATCACGCCGTCCTCGGCCAGCGGACCGATCGCGTCCATCAGGGTGTCCACCAGGTCGCCGTCCCCGTCACGCCACCACAGCAGCACGACGTCGACCACCTCGTCGGTGTCCTCGTCGAGCAGCTCAGCGCCACACGCTTCCTCGACGTCGGCCCGGATCTCGTCGTCGGTGTCCTCGTCCCAGCCCCATTCCTGGACAACTTGGTCTCGTTGGATGCCCAGTTTGCGAGCGTAGCTCGGGGCGTGATCCGCCGCGACCACCGTGGAGCCTCCTTAAACCGTCCCGCGCCGTGCGATGGGGATTATCGTCGCACAGCCGCAACCGCGTCGACACCCGCGCCTTTAGAAGGATGCCAGGCACAGTTTCAGCGCTTTCGTCTTGGCGTCGTTGAGGCGGTCCACGCGCCGATTGAACTCACCCGTCGCGGCGTGGGTGCCGATCGCGTTGGCAACCCCCCGGGCCGCGTCGATATACGTGTTGAACGCGTCCTTCAGCTGCTGGGACAGCGCATCGCTGAAGCTGTTGCCCACGGTGTCGGCGCTGCTGTTCAGGGCGTCGATCGCCGGGCCCTCCGTCGGGCCGGTGCTGCGGCCCGCGTTGAACGCGCCGACGAAGATGTTCACCTTGTCGATCGCGTCCTTGCTCGACGTGGCCAGCGTGTCGCACGAGGTGCGCACGGCCCGGGTGGTGAGCGATTGCTGCCGCTGGGACTCGCGGACCCGCGAGGTCGCCGACGACGCGGACACCGACGCGGACACCGACTGCCGATACGCCGGGGCGACCTGGGTGTCGGGGGTGGCGGTGCCGTTGGTGACGGTGGTACACCCCACGATCCCCATCAGCGTCGCCGCTATACATCCGAGCGCCAAAGCGCCTCGCCTGGGGGAGCCCCCCGCAAGGACGGCACGCCATCCACTGAGCACGGCTCATGACGTTACCGGGTGGCCTCCCCGATCGTTTCGCTACGCGCGGGTTCGTGTCCGCGGGGTGAACCCGCGTCAGCTACCCGATGTCGGCTAGCCCCGCGAAACGCCGGTGCGGCACGATAGGGGGAGACGGTGCACGGCACCCCGAGGGCACAAACCCCGCCAACTACAGGAGAGTGCGTTGACAACCGAGTTCGCGCGCCACGATCTGGCCAAAACCCCTAGCAGCGCAAGCGAACCCGACCGCGTTCGGGTGATCCGTGAAGGCGTGGCGTCGTACCTGCCCGACATCGACCCCGAGGAAACGTCGGAGTGGCTGGAATCCTTCGACGAGCTGCTGGAGCGCTCCGGGCCCGCGCGGGCCCGCTATTTGATGCTGCGGCTGCTGGAACGGGCCGGCGAGCAGCGCGTCGCCATTCCGTCGCTGACGTCAACCGATTACGTCAACACGATCCCGACCGAACTCGAGCCGTGGTTTCCCGGCGACGAGGACGTGGAGCGGCGCTTCCGGGCCTGGATCCGCTGGAACGCCGCCATCATGGTGCACCGCGCGCAGCGCCCGGGAGTCGGCGTCGGCGGCCACATTTCGACGTACGCGTCGTCGGCGGCGCTGTACGAGGTCGGGTTCAACCACTTCTTCCGGGGCAAGTCGCATCCCGGCGGCGGCGACCAGGTGTTCATCCAGGGCCACGCGTCGCCCGGGATTTATGCGCGCGCCTTCCTCGAAGGCCGGCTCAGCGAGGACCGGCTCGACGGCTTCCGCCAGGAACACAGCCACGCCGCCGGCGGGCTGCCGTCCTACCCGCACCCCCGGCTGATGCCCGACTTCTGGGAATTCCCAACCGTGTCGATGGGCCTGGGCCCGCTCAACGCCATCTACCAGGCGCGGTTCAACCACTACCTGCACGACCGGGGCATCAGGGACACCTCCGACCAGCACGTGTGGTGCTTCCTCGGCGACGGGGAGATGGACGAGCCGGAGAGCCGCGGGCTCGCGCACGTCGGCGCGCTGGAGGGCCTGGACAACCTGACGTTCGTGATCAACTGCAACCTGCAGCGCCTCGACGGCCCGGTGCGCGGCAACGGCAAGATCATCCAGGAGCTGGAGTCGTTCTTCCGCGGCGCCGGCTGGAACGTCATCAAGGTGGTCTGGGGCCGCGAGTGGGACGCCCTGCTGCACGCCGACCGCGACGGCGCGCTGGTGAACCTGATGAACACCACCCCCGACGGGGACTACCAGACGTACAAGGCCAACGACGGCGCCTACGTGCGCGACCACTTCTTCGGCCGCGACCCCCGCACCAAGGCGCTCGTCGAGAACATGACCGACGCCGAGATCTGGAACCTCAAGCGCGGCGGCCACGACTACCGCAAGGTGTACGCCGCCTACCGGGCCGCCCTCGACCACAAGGGCCAACCGACGGTGATCCTGGCCAAGACCATCAAGGGCTACTCGCTGGGCGCACACTTCCAGGGCCGCAACGCCACCCATCAGATGAAAAAGCTTGCGCTGGAAGACCTTAAGCGCTTCCGGGACTCCATGCGCATCCCGATCAGCGACGCCCAGCTGGACGAGAACCCCTACCTGCCGCCCTACTACCACCCGGGGTCGGACGCCCCGGAGATCCGCTACCTGCTCGACCGCCGGCGCACCCTCGGCGGGTTCCTGCCCGAGCGCCGCACCAAGGCCAAGGCGCTCAAGCTGCCCGGACGCGAAATCTACGCCGCGCTGAAGAAGGGATCGGGCACCCAGGAGGTCGCCACCACCATGGCGACCGTGCGCACCTTCAAGGAAGTGTTGCGCGACAAGGAGATTGGGCCGCGCATCGTGCCGATCATTCCCGACGAGGCGCGCACATTCGGCATGGACTCCTGGTTCCCGTCGCTGAAGATCTACAACCGCCTGGGCCAGCTCTACACCGCCGTCGACGCCGAGCTGATGCTGGCGTACAAGGAGAGCGAAGTCGGGCAGATCCTGCACGAGGGCATCAACGAGGCCGGGTCGGTGGGCTCGTTCATCGCGGCAGGCACCTCGTACGCGACGCACAACGAGCCGATGATCCCGATCTACATCTTCTATTCGATGTTCGGTTTCCAGCGCACCGGCGACGGGCTGTGGGCCGCCGCCGACCAGATGACCCGCGGCTTCCTGCTCGGGGCCACCGCGGGACGCACCACGCTGACCGGCGAGGGGCTGCAGCACGCCGACGGTCACTCGCTGCTGCTGGCCAGCACGAATCCCGCCGTGGTCGCCTACGACCCGGCGTTCGCCTACGAGATCGCCTACATCGTGGAGAGCGGGCTGGCGCGGATGTTCGGGGAGGACCCCGAGGACGTGTACTTCTACATGACCGTCTACAACGAGCCGTACGTGCAGCCGCCGGAGCCGGAGAACTTCGACCCCGAGGGCGTGCTGCGGGGCATCTACCGCTACCGCGCGGCCACCGAACAGCGCGCCAACACCGCGCACATCCTGGCCTCCGGGGTGGCGATGCCGTCGGCGCTGCAGGCGGCCGAGATGCTGGCCGAGTGGGACGTCGCCGCCGACGTGTGGTCGGTGACCAGCTGGGGCGAACTGAACCGCGACGGCCTGTCCATCGAGAAGGCCAAGCTGCGCCACCCGGACCGACCGGCCGGGACCGCCTACGTCACCCAGGCCCTGTCGAATGCCGACGGGCCGGTGATCGCCGTGTCGGACTGGATGCGCGCCGTGCCCGAGCAGATCCGGCCGTGGGTGCCCAACACGTTCGTCACGCTGGGCACCGACGGCTTCGGCTTCTCCGACACCCGGCCCGCCGCCCGGCGCTACTTCAACACCGACGCCGAGTCGCAGGTGGTGGCGGTGCTGGAGGCGTTGGCGCGCGACGGTGAGATCGACCCGTCGGTGCCGGTCGCGGCCGCCCGCCAGTACAAGATCGACGACGTCCAGGCCGCGCCAGAGCAGACGTCCGACCCCGGGGTCGCCTGAGCGCCCAGGATTCCGCGAGCGCCCCGCCAGCCGGGCGCTGGGACGCGAGCGCCCGCTTGCCGGGCACCCGCCGCACCCGCTTCCCCGCTACCCGCGAGTGTGCGGCCAGCCGCACACCGGCGCAAAACCGCCCACCTCTTTGGCGGATACTTCCAAAATGTGGCGTAGGTTTTAGGGGTGAATGACAACCCGTTCGCCGGCCCGTTCGCCAAGCAGCCCAGGTCGCCGCTGGAGATGCTCAACACGGTGCCCGACTCCGTGCTGCGCCGGCTCAAGCAATACTCCGGCCGGCTGGCCACCGAGGCGGTCTCGGTCATGCAGGACCGGTTGCCCTTCTTCGCCGACCTGGAAGCCTCGCAGCGGGCCAGCGTGGCGCTGGTGGTGCAGACGGCCATCAACAACTTCGTCGAGTGGATGCAGGACCCACACAGCAACGTCAGCTACACCGCCCAGGCCTTCGAGCTGGTACCCCAGGATCTGGCCCGCCGGATCGCGCTGCGGCACAGCGTCGACATGGTGCGCGTCACCATGGAGTTCTTCGAGGAGGTGTTGCCGCTGGTGGCCCGCTCCGAGGAGCAGCTGACGGCCCTGACCGTGGGTGTCCTCAAGTACAGCCGCGACCTGGCGTTCACCGCGGCCTCGGCCTACGCCAACGCCGCCGAGGCCCGCGGCACGTGGGACAGCCGGATGGAGGCCAGCGTCGTCGACGCGGTGGTCCGCGGCGACACCGGCCCCGAACTGCTGTCCCGGGCCGCGGCGCTGAACTGGGACACCACCGCCCCGGCGACCGTCGTGGTCGGCGTCCCGGCCCCCGGGCGGGACGGCTCCACCGGGCCCGGCGACGACCAGCGGGCCAGCCAGCACGTCCGCGACATCGCCGCCCAGCATGGCCGCGCCGCCCTCACCGACGTCCACGGCACCTGGCTGGTCGCTATAGTTTCCGGCCAACTGTCGCCAACCGACAAATTCCTCGGCGATCTGCTGCAGGCCTTTTCCGACGGCCCGGTGGTCATCGGGCCCACCGCACCGATGCTGACGGCCGCCTATCACAGCGCCAGCGAGGCTATTTCCGGGATGAACGCCGTCGGTGGCTGGCGGGGCGCACCGAGGCCGGTTCAGGCCCGGGAACTTCTGCCCGAACGCGCCCTGATGGGCGACGCGTCCGCGATCGTCGCGTTGCACACCGACGTGATGGGGCCGCTGGCCGACGCGGGACCGACGCTCATCGAGACTCTTGACGCTTATTTGGATTGTGGCGGCGCGATTGAAGCTTGTGCCAGAAAGTTGTTCGTTCATCCAAATACGGTGCGCTACCGGCTCAAGCGGATCACCGACTTCACGGGACGCGATCCGACCCAGCCCCGCGACGCATACGTGCTGCGCGTGGCGGCGACGGTCGGCCAGCTCAACTACCCCACCCCGACCGCCAGCGTCGGCACCAACCCGCTGCCCCCTGTTCCGCTGCCGGTCAGGGCGGCTATCGTCGGTCAATCGGAGTAATAGTGACCCAGGCAACAGATCAAGCAACGGTATCGAACATGTAGCTTACGGAGCTGTTTTGTGGGGAGTACACAAAAACCTAAGACCAGGTTCATAATCTGTTACACCCGCCAAAACCGTTTCCACAGTGTTCTCTTAAACACGTGATTGCTTTGCTTGCGCCCGGACAGGGTTCGCAGACCGAGGGGATGCTCTCGCCGTGGCTCGACCTGCCGGGTGCCGCGGACCAGCTCGACCTGTGGTCGAAGGCCAGCGGCCTCGACCTGGTCAGGCTGGGCACCACCGCGTCGACCGAAGAGATCACCGACACCGCGGTCACGCAGCCCCTGGTCGTCGCCGCCACCCTGCTGGCCCACCAGGAGCTCACCAAGCGCGGCCTGCTCTCCGGCGCGGAGCTGATCGTCGCCGGCCACTCCGTCGGCGAGATCGCGGCGTACGCGATCGCCGGTGTGATGGCCGCCGACGACGCCGTCTCGCTGGCCGCCACCCGTGGCGCCGAGATGGCCAAGGCGTGCGCCATCGAGCCGACCGGCATGTCCGCCGTGCTCGGCGGTGACGAGGCCGAAGTGCTGGCCCGCCTCGAGCAGCTCGACCTGTTCCCCGCGAACCGCAACGCCGCCGGCCAGATCGTCGCCGCCGGCCCGCTGACGGCGCTGGAGAAGCTGGCCGAGGACCCGCCGGCCAAGGCCCGGGTTCGCGCCCTCGGCGTGGCCGGGGCGTTCCACACCAAGTACATGGCTCCGGCCCTCGACCGCTACGCCGCCGCGGCGGCCGCGGTCGCGACCGCCGCGCCCACCGCCACGCTGCTGTCGAACCGCGACGGCCAGCCCGTCGGCTCCGCGGCGGCGGCGATGGAGGCGCTGGTCGCCCAGCTCACCCAGCCCGTGCGCTGGGACCTGTGCACGGCGACCATGCGTGACCGGGAGATCACGGCGGCCGTGGAGTTCCCGCCCGCGGGCACTCTGACCGGCATCGCCAAACGCGAACTTCGGGGGGTTACGACCCGCGCCGTCAAGGCACCCGCAGACCTGGACGCACTGGCTGAACTGTAGAAAGCCGCTTCCAGTACAACCACATAACGCTCTATAAGAACGCTCTGTTCGATTAACACAACACATCACGAAGGGAAGACGCTGTGGCCGTCAGCCAGGAAGAAATCATCGCCGGTATCGCGGAGATCATCGAAGAGGTCACCGGTATCGAGCCGTCCGAGGTCACCCCGGAGAAGTCGTTCGTCGACGACCTGGACATCGACTCGCTGTCGATGGTGGAGATCGCGGTGCAGACCGAGGACAAGTACGGCGTGAAGATCCCGGACGAGGACCTCGCCGGTCTGCGCACCGTCGGTGACGTCGTCTCCTACATCCAGAAGCTCGAGGAAGAGAACCCCGAGGCTGCCGAGGCCCTGCGCGCCAAGCTGGAGACGGAGAACCCCGACGCCGTCGCCAACGTCAAGGCGAGGATGGAAGCGGACAAGTGAGCAAGCCTTCCACTGCTAATGGCGGTTACCCCAGCGTTGTGGTGACCGCCGTCACGGCGACGACGTCGGTCGCGCCGGACATCGAGAGCACGTGGAAGGGTTTGTTGGCCGGCGAAAGCGGCATCCACGTACTCGAGGACGAGTTCGTCACCAAGTGGGACCTGCCCGTCAAGATCGGTGGGCACCTCAAGGAGCCCATCGACGAGCACATGAGCAGGCTCGACCTGCGGCGTATGTCGTACGTCCAACGGTTGGCCAAGCTGCTCAGCACTCAGCTGTGGGAGTCCGCCGGCAGCCCGGAGGTCGACCCCGACCGGTTCTCGGTCGTGGTCGGCACCGGGCTCGGTGGCGCCGAGCGGATCGTCGAGAGCTACGACCTGATGAACGAGGGCGGCCCCCGCAAGGTGTCGCCGCTCGCCGTCCAGATGATCATGCCCAACGGCGCCGCGGCGGTGGTGGGTCTGCAACTGGGCGCTCGCGCCGGGGTCATCACCCCGGTGTCGGCATGCTCGTCGGGCTCGGAGGCGATCGCGCACGCGTGGCGCCAGATCGCGATGGGTGACGCCGACTTCGCCGTCTGCGGCGGTGTCGAGGGTCCCATCGAGGCGCTGCCGATCGCGGCGTTCTCGATGATGCGGGCGATGTCCACTCGCAACGATGAGCCCGAACGCGCCTCGCGCCCGTTCGACAAGGACCGCGACGGCTTCGTGTTCGGCGAGGCCGGGGCCCTGATGATCATCGAGACCGAGGAGCACGCCAAGGCCCGCGGCGCCAAGCCGCTGGCCCGGTTGATGGGTGCGGGCATCACCTCGGACGCGTTCCACATGGTTGCGCCGGCCGCGGACGGCGTGCGCGCCGGCCGGGCGATGCAACGGTCGCTCGAGTTGGCTGGCTTGTCCCCCAAGGACATTGACCACGTCAACGCGCACGGCACGGCGACACCGATCGGCGACACGGCCGAGGCCAACGCCATCCGGGTCGCGGGCTGCGAGCAGGCGGCGGTGTACGCACCGAAGTCGGCTCTGGGCCACTCCATCGGCGCGGTCGGCGCGCTGGAATCTGTCCTCACGGTATTGAGCCTTCGGGACGGCGTGATACCGCCAACTCTCAATTACGAAACGCCAGATCCCGAGATCGATCTTGATGTTGTCGCGGGCGAACCCCGCTACGGCGATTTCCGTTACGCCATCAACAACTCGTTCGGATTCGGTGGCCACAACGTGGCGCTCGCCTTCGGGCGGTACTGAGCACGACGTCGGGCGACGAAGCGGGCCTCAGCAAGCGGCCCGCGGAGGAGCCGGACAAGTACGAAAGGAACGTTTGCAAGACCCATGACAGAGCTGGTTACCGGGAAAACGCTCCCGAATGTGGTCGTCACTGGCGTCGCCATGACGACCGCACTGGCCACTGACGCCGAGAACACCTGGAAGTTGTTGCAGGACGGACAAAGTGGTATCCGCAGACTCGAGGACCCGTTCGTCGAGGAGTTCGACCTGCCGGTCAAGATCGGCGGGCACCTGTTGGAGGAATTCGACAGCCAGATGACCCGTGTCGAGCTGCGGCGCACGGGTTACCTGCAGCGGATGTCGACCATCTTGAGCCGCCGGGTCTGGGAGAACGCCGGCTCGCCCGAGGTCGACTCCGACCGGTTGCTGGTGTCCATCGGCACCGGCTTGGGCTCGTCGGAGGAAATGGTCTTCAGCTACGACGACATGCGCGCCCGTGGCATGCGGGCGGTTTCCCCGCTCGGTGTGCAGAAATACATGCCCAACGGCGCCGCGGCGGCGGTGGGTCTGGAACGGCACGCCAAGGCCGGCGTGATCACGCCCGTGTCGGCGTGCGCGTCCGGTTCCGAGGGTGTGGCCCAGGCGTGGCGCAACATCGTCTTCGGCGAGGCCGACATCGCCATCTGCGGTGGTGTCGAGACCAAGATCGAGGCGGTGCCGATCGCGGCGTTCGCCCAGATGCGCATCGTGATGTCGACCAAGAACGACGACCCGGCGGGTGCCTGCCGCCCGTTCGACCGGGATCGCACCGGCTTCGTGTTCGGCGAGGCCGGGGCGCTCATGGTGATCGAGACCGAGGAGCACGCCAAGGCTCGGGGGGCCAACATCCTGGCCCGCATCATGGGGGCCGCCATCACCTCGGACGGCTACCACATGGTCGCGCCGGACCCCAACGGGCTTCGGGCCGGGCACGCGATGAGCCGGGCGATTCAGCTCGCCGGCCTGACCCCCGGCGACATCCACCACGTGAACGCCCACGCGACGGGTACGTCGGTGGGTGACGTGGCCGAGGGCAAGGCGATCAACAACGCGCTGGGCCCCCACGGCGGCAACGCGGCCGTCTACGCGCCCAAGGCCGCGCTGGGCCACTCGGTGGGCGCGGTGGGTGCGGTCGAATCGATCCTGACGGTGCTGGCCCTGCGGGACCAGGTGATTCCGCCGACGCTGAAC
Organism: Mycobacterium sp. E735; assembly: GCF_001666955.1. Lineage (NCBI taxonomy): Bacteria > Bacillati > Actinomycetota > Actinomycetes > Mycobacteriales > Mycobacteriaceae > Mycobacterium > Mycobacterium sp. E735. The sequence continues at coordinate 22,794 of NZ_LZIX01000243.1, forward strand.
CTGGAAAACCTCGACCCCGAGATCGACCTGGACGTGGTGGCGGGCAAGCCGCGGCCGGGCAAGTACGAGTACGCGATCAACAACTCGTTCGGATTCGGCGGGCACAACGTCGCGATCGCCTTCGGGCGGTACTGACCATCGCTGCCCAACCAGAGAGCACACCGGAGAACAGGAGACCTGCGATGACAATCATGGCCCCCGCGTCGGTCGGCGAATCGCTCGACCCCAGGGACCCGTTGCTGCGTCTGAGCAACTTCTTCGACGAGGGCAGCGTCGCGCTGCTGCACGAGCGTGACCGCTCGGGTGTGCTTTCTGCGTCGGGCACCGTGAACGGTGTGCGCACCATCGCCTTCTGCACCGACGGCACCGTCATGGGCGGCGCCATGGGTATCGAGGGCTGTGCGCACATCGTCAACGCCTACGACACCGCCATCGAGGAGCAGAGCCCGATCGTCGGGATCTGGCACTCCGGCGGTGCGCGGTTGGCCGAGGGCGTGAAGGCGTTGCACGCGGTGGGGAGGGTCTTCGAGGCGATGATCCGTGCGTCCGGTTACATCCCGCAGATCTCGGTGGTCGTCGGCTTCGCCGCCGGTGGCGCCGCCTACGGGCCGGCGCTGACCGACGTGATCGTGATGGCTCCGGAGAGCCGGGTGTTCGTGACCGGGCCCGACGTCGTGCGCAGCGTGACCGGCGAGGACGTCGACATGGCGTCCCTCGGCGGTCCGGAGACCCACCACAAGAAGTCCGGCGTGTGCCACATCGTCGCCGACGACGAGCTCGACGCCTACGAGCGCGGCCGTCGACTGGTCGGATTGTTCTGCCAGCAGGGCCATTTCGACCGCACCAAGGCCGAGGCCGGTGACACCGACATCCACGCCCTGTTGCCGGAATCGGCGCGGCGGGCCTACGACGTGCGTCCGATCGTGACCGCGATCCTGGACGCCGAGACCCCGTTCGACGAGTTCCAGGCCAACTGGGCGCCGTCGATGGTGATCGGGCTGGGCCGGCTCTCCGGCCGCACGGTGGGTGTCCTGGCGAACAACCCGCTTCGTCTGGGCGGCTGCCTGAACTCCGAAAGCGCCGAGAAGGCAGCACGTTTCGTGCGCCTCTGCGACGCGTTCGGCATCCCGCTGGTCGTGATCGTCGACGTGCCCGGCTACCTGCCCGGCGTCGACCAGGAGTGGGGCGGCGTGGTGCGCCGCGGCGCCAAGCTGTTGCACGCCTTCGGCGAGTGCACGGTTCCGCGGGTCACGCTGGTCACCCGAAAGACCTACGGCGGGGCCTACATTGCGATGAACTCCCGGTCGCTCAACGCGACCAAGGTGTACGCCTGGCCGGACGCCGAGGTGGCGGTGATGGGCGCCAAGGCCGCCGTCGGCATCCTGCACAAGAAAAAGCTGGCCGCCGCGGCCGATCACGAGCGTGAGGCGCTGCACGACCAGCTCGCCGCCGAGCACGAGAAGATCGCCGGTGGCGTGGACAGCGCCATCGAAATCGGCGTGGTCGACGAGAAGATCGACCCGTCGCACACCCGCAGCAAGCTCACCGAGGCGCTGGCTCAGGCCCCGGCGCGCCGCGGTCGGCACAAGAACATCCCGCTGTAAGCCGCAGCGCCACCTTCTAGCGCGAGCAGACGCAAAATCGCACTCGCGGTGCCCGCGTGGTGCGATTTTGCGTCTGCTCGGCGGTTAATCCCCAGGCGTGACTGGTCAATTGAGCCGGGCCACCGCATGCTTCCGCGGTGCTCACCGACGCGCTAAAGCTGATGCAGGAAGTCGGCGGGTTCGCGACGACGTCCCAACTGCTGACAGTCATGACCCGTCAACAACTCGACGTTCAAGTCCGAAACGGTGGGCTGGTCCGCGTATGGCACGGGGTCTACGGCGCCACACAGCCAACTTGTCTGGGGCGGTTGGCCGCCTTGGACGTCTTCATGGGCCGACATGCGGTGGCCTGCCTGGGCACCGCCGCGGCCTTGTACGGATTCGACACCGAGAACACGAGAGCTATTCACGTTCTCGATCCCGGTGTGCGCATGCGCCCTACGGCCGGCTTGATGGTTCACCAACGAACCGGTGCCCGGCTCCAACGAATTGGGGGTCGTCTCGCGACGGCACCGGGATGGACTGCAGTGGAGGTCGCAAGGCAACTGCGCCGGCCGCGGGCGCTGGCGACGCTTGACGCGGCGTTGCGCTCAATGAAGTGCACTCGCAATGAAATTCGGAGAGCCGTTATCGAGCAGCGAGGACGTCGAGGCATAGTTGCTGTGCGCGCACTGTTGCCCTTTGCGGATGGCCGTGCGGAATCGCCCATGGAAAGCGAGGCGCGGCTGGTGATGATCGATCGCGGGCTACCGCTTCCCGAGCTGCAGCATCCGATCGTCGGACGCGATGGCCAGTTGTGGCGCGTCGACTTCGCATGGCCGCATCTGCGTTTGGCCGCAGAATACGAGAGCGTCGATTGGCACGTTGGCCGCGAGGAAATGCTTCGCGACAAGACGCGGTGGGCCAAGATCCAGGAGCTTGGGTGGACGATCATCCCAATCGTCGTCGACGACGTGCGACGAGAACCTGACCGCCTCGCTGACCGCATCGCGACGCACCTGAACCGCCCACCGACGGCCGGTTAACGCCGCCGAGCAGACACATAATCGCACGCAACACGCTTTGGCCATGCGCTTTTGTGTCTGCTCACGGAGCGCGGTCATGGTCTGCAGAGGATCTTCGCAAGCACCGCCCGCAGTTGCCCCTCGGGATCGTCGGGCAGAAAGTCACAGCGCCAGCCGACGAAATCGTCGGGGCGCACCAGCAGCGCGCCGGAAGGGCCGAGCCCGGTGACCGCCGCCCACTCGTCGCTGTCGATGCGATGCGCGGCCACCGACGCCGAAGCCGCGGCGGCGCACCAGCGTTCGTCGCCGGTGAGCAGGGTGAATCCCGGGCCCAGCAGGTCGAGCGTCGAAACCCCCTCGCGCACCCAAACATGCGGCACCCGAGTGCCGGGCTGCCCGCGCAATTCGTCGATCAGCGACACGGCGTCGGGATCCGCCGGGCCGGGATCATCGGAAACCACTGCGCCCGAGCGGTATTGGTAGCCGATAAGCAGCGCGAACATCGGCGCCTCCTCGTCCGGCGGCAACATGGGCCGGTCGTCGTCCAACCGCAGGAAGCCCAGCGACGGCCCGCTAAGCGACTGGCGAGCGTTGAAGCGCCCGACCGGGTGTCGCTCGGCATGGTAGGTGGTCAGCAGGGCCGGGCCGGCGGTCCCGTTCACGACGGCGGCCAGTTTCCAGGCCAGGTTATGCGCGCTCTGGATGGCGGTGTTGGCCCCGCCGCCCTTGAACGGCGGCATGGTATGGGCCGAGTCGCCGACGAGAAACACTCGGCCGCAGTGGAATTGGTTGGCCACCCGCTCGTAGGGCTGCCAGGGTGCCACATCGATGATTTCCACGTCCATCGGCTCACCGATCGCTTTGGTCAGCATCTCGCGGCACCGCTGGGCGGTGAACTGTTCGGCGGTTTCCCCGCGGGCGGGAAAGTACGTGGTGATGAACATGCCCATGTCGTCGCGCACCGACAGAAAAATTCCCTCGACGTCCGGGTTGCTGACTTGGATGGCGTCGCCGTCGCCCAGGTCCGGAGCGAATTTTCGCCACGTCGCCCGGAAGTAGATGAACACGACATAGATGGGCAATGCCCCGTGGCCGGAGGTGGTCACGCCGAGCGCGTCGCGGACCGGGCTGTGCACGCCGTCGGCCGCGACGAGATAGTCGGCGCGTACCGCCTCGGTCGCGCCCGACTCGCGATCGCGGACAACCGCGGTGATGCCGCTAGCGTCTTGTTCGAACGAGCCCAACTCCGTGTTGTAGCGCACCTCGCTGCCGCGCCGGCGGATGTGGGTGAGCAGGATCGGTTCGAAGGCGCTCTGCGGGCAGTACTGGCCGCCGGGCTCGGGGCTCAATTCGTCGAACGGCGCGAAGATCGCGTTGATGTCGATCGCCTGACGCTGTTCGGCGCTGTTGAGCGTCGGCTTGCTCAGCATGTCGGAAACGCCGTTGGCGACCGCGTGGATCTCGTCGGCCAATCCAAGACCGCGCAGGATTTCCAGGGTGCGGAAGCTGAGGTTGCGGGCCTTCGGATAGATGAACACCTCGCGCCGCTTCTCGACCAGCAGCGAGCGGACCCCGTGTTTCGCCAGCAATGCCGACGTGGCGAGGCCGGCGGCGCCGGCGCCGACGATGAGGACTGGAACTCGTGTGGTCGTCATAGAACAAAATGATAGTCGCTATCATTCGATATCTACAGTCAGAATCAAGCTTCGGCGCCTAACCCAGGCGCGCCACGAACTCCTCGGCCGCCGGCAGCGCCCGCTCGCGATCGGAGGCCACCAGGCCGATGCGGGTCCGCCGGTCCACGATGTCGGAGACGTCCAGCGCGCCCTCATGGGTGATGGCGTACTCGAATTCCGCCCGGGTGACGTCGATGCCCTCGGCGACCGGCTCGGTCGGGCGCTTACACGTGGCGGTGGCCACGACCTTGGCGGCCTCGGCGCCGTACCGCCGCACCAGCGAGTCCGGCAACCCGGCGACCGGGCCGGAGCCCGGCGGTCCCGGATTGGCGGGCGCCCCGACCAGCGGCAGGTCGTGGGTCCGGCACTTCGCGGCGGGCAGGCGCCGAAGGCCGACGGCGCGGTCCAGCACGTCTTGCGCCATGTAGCGGTACTCGGTCAATTTGCCGCCGATCACGCTGATGATCCCGGACGCCGACTCCACGACGGCGTGCTCGCGCGAGATGTCGGCGGTGCGGCCCTCGCCGGTGTCGATCAGCGGCCGCAGCCCCGCGTAGGCGCCGATGACGTCGGCCGGCCCGAGCGCGACCCCCAACGCGGTGTTGACCGTGTCGAGCAGGAAGGTGACCTCGTCGGCCGACGGTGTGGGCACATCCGGAATCGGGCCGGGGGCGGCTTCGTCGGTCAGCCCCAGATAGACCCGGCCCAGCTGCTCGGGCATGGCGAAGACGAACCGGTTGAGCTCGCCGGGGATCGGAATCGTCAGCGCCGCAGTGGGATTCCCGAACGCTTCGGCGTCGAAAACCAGATGCGTTCCGCGGCTGGGCCGCAGCCGCAGCAGGCCGTCGATCTCCGCGGCCCACACCCCGGCGGCGTTGATGACCGCCCGCGCCGCGACGTCGAACGACTGTCCCGTGCGCTGGTCGGTCAGCCGCACCGAGGTGCCGGTGGCCCTCGACGCCGCCACGTAGGTCAGGATCCGTGCGCCGTGCTGCGCCGCGGTGCGCGCGACCGCGGTGACCAGGCGGGCGTCGTCGATCAACTGCCCGTCGTAGGCGAGCAGCCCGCCGTCCAGCCCCGCGCGCCGAACGGTGGGCGCCAGCTGCACGACGCGCTCCGGTGAGATCCGGCGCGACCGCGGCAGTATCGACGACGACGTGCCCGCAAGCATCCGCAGCGCGTCGCCCGCCAGGAACCCCGTGCGCACCAGCGCGCGCTTGCCCCGGCTCATCGAGGGCAGGAGCGGAACCACTTGCGGCATCGCGTGAACCAGGTGGGGGGCGTTGCGGCCCATCAGGATTCCGCGCTCGAGGGCGCTGCGGCGGGCGATCCCCACGTTGCCGGTCGCGAGGTAACGCAGCCCGCCGTGCACCAATTTGGAGCTCCACCGGCTGGTGCCGAAGGCGAGGTCGTGCTTCTCCACCAGCGCCACCCGCAGCCCGCGCACCGCGGCGTCCAGGGCGATGCCGGCGCCGGTGATGCCGCCGCCGATCACGACGACGTCCAGCGGCTCGCCGTCGGCCAGGGCAATCAGGTCGGCCTCGCGGCGGGCGGCGTTCAGCGCGGTGGGGTCGGGTATCACGACAGGTATCCGTTCAGCGAGTAGGCGAGTTCGACGGCCAGCGTGTCGGCGTCGAGGAGGGGTTCGACGATCTGCGCCGACTGAATGGTCGACTGGGCGATCAGCAACACCATGGTGGCCATCTGGACGGGGTCGCCGGCGCGCACGCTGCCGTTGCGCTGGGCCACCCGCAGCCGGGCGGCGAGGGCGTCGATCAGCATGTGCTGGCTGGTCCCGAGCCGCTCGGTGATGTAGATCGGTGCGAGTTCGGAGTGCAGCACCGACATGACGAGGCGGTCGCGACGCAGCAGATTGGCCACCGTAACGATCTGTCGCACAAGGGATTCCCGGTCGTCACCGAGCAGCGGCGCGTCCCGCATCACCTCGGTGACGTGGCGGGTCAACAGCGCCGCGACGATCGACGGGGTGTCCGGCCAGCGCCGGTACACCGTGGGCCTGCTGACGCCGGCACGTCGCGCGATCTCGGCCAGGGTCACCCGGTCCACCCCGAAGTCGACCACGCAGCTGGCCGCCGCCGCGAGGATGCGCTCCCCCGTGTCCACCGGGACGCGTGCGTTACTGGTTGACAGCATGTGTAATACTGTAACGCATGACGCAACCCGAGGGCCTGCTCCCCCCGATGAAATGGAACGCGTGGGGGGATCCGGCCGCGGCCAAGCCGCTCTCCGAGGGCATCCGGACGCTGCTGGAACAGGCCGTCGGCGTGCAGGATTCCGGCGCCGCCGAGCTGCAACCCGATCAGGTGCGCCTGCGCCCGTCGGCGCTCTCGCAGGCCCATCGCGACGCGCTGGCCGAGCTCGTCGGCGCCGAGTACTGCCGCACCGACGACCGGGACCGGCTGCTGCACGCCGGCGGCAAGTCCACGCTCGATCTGCTGCGCCGCAAGGACGCCGGCGTGCAGGACGCGCCCGACGCGGTCTTGCTGCCCGGTGACGAGGACGCCGTCGCCACGATCCTGCGCTACTGCTCCCACCACCACATCGCCGTGGTTCCGTTCGGCGGCGGCACCAGTGTGGTCGGCGGCCTGGATCCCATTCGCGGCGAGTTCCCCGCCGTGGTGTCGCTCGACCTGCGCCGCCTCGACCAACTGTTCTCCCTCGACGAGGTGTCCGGCCAGGCCGTGTTCGGGGCCGGCGTCACCGGGCCGGATGCCGAACGCATGCTTGGCGCCCAAGGTTTTTCGCTCGGGCATTTCCCGCAGAGCTTCGAATACGCGACGATCGGCGGCTTCGCCGCCACGCGCTCGTCCGGGCAGGACTCGGCGGGCTACGGCCGCTTCAACGACATGGTGCGCGGCCTGCGGGTGGTCACGCCGGTGGGCACCCTGGACCTGGGCCGCGCGCCCGAGTCCGCGGCCGGCCCCGACCTGCGCCAGCTGATGATCGGGTCCGAGGGCGTCTTCGGCGTCATCACCCGGGTGCGGCTGCGCGTGCACCGGGTCCCGGCGGCCGTCCGCTACGAGGCGTGGTCCTTCCCCGACTTCGAGACCGGCGCCGCAGCCCTGCGCGCCGTCACCCAAACCGCGACCGGCCCCACGGTCATCCGGCTTTCCGACGAGGCCGAGACCGGGGTCAACCTGGCCACCACCGAGTCCATCGGGGAAAGCCAGATCACCGGCGGTTGCCTGGGCATCACCGTGTTCGAAGGCACCGAGGAACACGTCGAAAGCCGGCACGCCGAAACCAGCGCCCTGCTGGCGGCGCAGGGCGGAACCTCGCTGGGCGAAGCGCCGGCGCGGGCGTGGGAGCACGGGCGCTTCGGCGCGCCGTACCTGCGCGATTCGCTGCTGTCGGCGGGCGCGCTGTGCGAGACGCTCGAGACGGCCACCGACTGGTCCAATGTTGCGGCCCTCAAAGCCGCTGTGACGCAAGCGCTTACGGACGCTCTGGCCGCGAGCGGCACGCCCGCGTTGGTGATGTGCCACATCTCGCACGTCTACCCGACCGGGGCGTCGCTGTACTTCACCGTCGTCGCCGGGCAGCGCGGCAACCCGATCGAACAATGGTGGGCCGCCAAGAAGGCCGCGTGCGACGCGATCATGGCCACCGGCGGGACCATCACCCACCACCATGCGGTCGGCGCCGACCACCGCCCCTGGATGGGCGACGAGGTGGGCGAGCTGGGCGTGCAGGTGCTGCGCGCGGTGAAGGCCACCCTGGACCCGGCCGGAATCCTCAACCCGGGCAAGCTGATTCCATGACCCGGCGCGAGATCGCGAAGGTGATCGCGCTGACCAATCCCGTCTCGGGGCATGGCGCCGCGATCCGGGCGGCGCAGCTCGCGATCGCGCGGCTGCACCACCGCGGGGTCGAGGTCGTCGAGATCATCGGCGACGACGCGCAAGACGCGCGGTACCTGGTGGGCGCCGCGCTGGAAAAGGGCGCCGACGCGGTAATGGTGACCGGCGGGGACGGCGTCGTCTCCAACGCGCTGCAGGTGCTCGCGGGCACCGACGTGCCGATCGGCATCGTGGCGGCCGGGACCGGCAACGACCACGCCCGCGAATTCGGGCTTCCCACCAAGGATCCCGAGGCCGCGGCGGACATCATCGTCGAAGGTTTCACCCAGACGATCGATCTGGGCCGCATCCGCAACAGCGACGGGGCCACGAAGTGGTTCGGCACCGTGGCGGCCACCGGATTCGACTCGCTGGTGACCGACCGGGCCAACCGGATGCGCTGGCCGCACGGGCGGTTGCGGTACTACGTCGCGATGCTCGCCGAGCTATCGCAGCTGCGGCTCCTGCCCTTCCGCATGGTGCTCGACGGGACGCGCGAGATCGACGCCGACATCACGCTGGCGGCCTTCGGCAACACCCGCAGCTACGGCGGGGGCATGCTGATCTGCCCGCACGCCGACCCCACCGACGGCCTGCTCGACATCACGATGGTGCACGAGGCGTCGCGCACCAAGCTGGTCCGCCTGTTCCCCACCGTCATGAAGGGCACCCACATCGACCTCGCCGAGGTGAGCACGACGCGGGCCCGATCCATTCACGTCGAGTGCCCCGGCATCAACGTCTACGCCGACGGCGACTTCGCCTGCGCGCTGCCCGCGGAGATCAGCGCGGTTGCGGGGGCGCTGCGGATCCTGCGCCGGGCCGGGGACCAATAGCGGGCCACCGGATTTGATATCGCCCGCGATATCAAATCCGGACGTCGCACATTCCCGCGGAGACCTAGCCGACGCCGCGGCTGAGCCAGGTCACCTCGCCGACCTCGCCGCCGTCGCGGTAGGCCTCCAGGGCGTCGTCCCACGCCGTTCCTAGCACGGTGTCCAGCTCGGCGGCCAGGGTGTCGGCGCCCTGCGACATCAGCGCCCGCAGTCGCATCTCCCCGACCATGACGTCGCCGTTGGCGCTCATCGCCCCGCTCCACAGGCCGAGCTGCGGGGTGTGGCTGAACCGCTGGCCGTCGACTCCGGGGCTGGGGTCCTCGGTGACCTCGAACCGCAGCACCGACCACGACCGCAGGGCGTTGGCCAGCCGGGCGCCGGTGCCCACCGGCCCGACCCAGTTGGTGACCGCCCGCAGCTGTCCGGGCATGGCCGGCTGCGGGGTCCACGTGAGGTTCGCCTTCGCCCCAAGGGTCGACGACAACGCCCACTCGACATGCGGGCACACCGCCGCGGGCGAGGCGTGCACGTACACCACGCCAGTCGTCACGTCGGCGAATTGATTCGACGCACGCATTTCCTGCTCCTTCGGTTCCGCGAGGGACGTCTTCCCCAACGACCTGGCGGGACCTGGCAAGCAGGATGTCTAACTATTTTGTGTGTCGTGCGTGTCTATTGTGCCTTGTGATACCCGTGTTGCGCTAGTGTGCATTTTTTCTCAGCCGTATTCCGCGACCACGGCGTCCGAGAACGCCGGCCACGGCTGCAGCGCCCACTCCCCGAAATCGCGGTTGGTCAGGGCCACCAGCGCCAGCTCCCGTTCGGGATCTGCCCAGATGAACCCACCCGCCTGGCCGAAATGGCCGTAGGTGCGCGGCGAGTTGTGCGCGCCGGTCCAGTGCGGCGATTTGGCGTCCCGAATCTCGAAGCCCAGCCCCCAGTCGTTGGGCCGCTGGACGCCGTAGCCGGGCAGCACGCCGTCCAGGCCGGGAAACTGCACCGTCGTCGCCTCGGCGTGCAGCTCGGCGGAGACAGTCACCGGCCGCAGCAGGTCGCCGGCGAATTTCGCCAGGTCAACCACCGTGGACACCGCCCCGAACCCCGCCGCCGCCGCGCCGCCGTCCAGCCGGGTGGAAGCCATCCCGAGCGGCTGGAACACCGCCTCGGTTAGGTAGCGGCCGAATTCGATGCCCGATTCGCGCTCCACGGTCTCGGCCAGCACGGTGAAGCCGTGGTTGGAGTAGATGCGCCGCGCGCCGGGGGCGGCGAGCACGTGGTCGTTCTGCAACGCCAGCCCCGACGCGTGCGCCAGCAGATGGCGCACGGTGGCCCCGGGCGGGCCGGCCGCGGTGTCCAGTTCGATGACGCCCTCTTCGACGGCGACCTGCACCGCGCGGGCCACCAGCGGCTTGGTCACCGAAGCCAGCACGAACACCCGCTCGGTGTCGCCGTGACCGGCCAGCACGCCGTCGGGTCCGATCACCGCCGCGGCGGCGGCCTCGACTGGCCAATCCTGCAGAGCGTCGAGGGCCGCCATCACTTTCGGGCGATGTAGTAGTTGTTGATCGGGTCGGACTCGATCTCGGCGACCCGCACGTCGCCGAATCCGGCGTCGGCCAGCATCGCGGTGGCCAGCTGCGTCCCCCACGCCGTGCCCAGCCCGGCGCCGTCCAGCGCCAACGACACCGTCATGCAGTGCATCAGCGACGTGGTGTACAGGTAGGTGCTCATCGGAACGCCGACGTTGTCCTCGAGGCGGCTCGACGCCTTGATGTCGGCCATCAGCAGCACGCCGCCGGGCCGCAGGGCGCGGTAGATGTTCTCCAGCACCTGCGCGGGCTGGGCCTGGTCGTGGATGGCGTCGAACACGGTGATGACGTCGTAGGCCTCGACCTTGTCCAACTCGGCCAGGTTGTGGCTCTCGAAGGTCGCGTTCGCCAGCCCGAGGTCGGCCGCCTCGCGGGCGCCGACGGCGATCGCCTCGTCGGAGAAGTCGATGCCGGTGAAGCGGCTGGCGGGGAACGCACGCGCCATCACGTTGATCGCGTGGCCGCTGCCGCAGCCGAAGTCCGCGACGTCGGCCCCGTCCCGCAGGCGTTCGACGAGGCCGTCCACCAACGGCAGCACCACGTCGACCAGGGCGGTGTCGTACACCACCCCGCTCTGCTCGGCCATCAGCGCGTGGAAGCGGGGGAACTCGCTGTAGTGCAGTCCACCGCCGTCGCGGAAGCAGCCGATGATCTTCTGTTCGACCTCGGCGAGCAGCGGGACGAACAGGGTCACCAGGGCGAGGTTGTCCGGCCCGGCCGCCCGGGTCAGCACGCCGGCACGGTGCGCGGGCAGCGAGTAGGTGGCGGTCTCGGCGTCATAGTCGACGACGTGCGCGGTCGTCATGCCGGCCAGCCACTCGCGCACGTAGCGCTCGTTGAGGCCGGCCGCCTCGGCGATCTCGGCGCTGGTGGCCGGCGCGAGCCCGGACATCGTGTCGAGCAGACCGGTCTGGTGCCCGATGCTCAGCAGCAGGGTCAGGCTGGCGCCGTCGATGGCCGCGGCGATTCGTTCGGTGAATTCGTCGGTGGTTTCCGAGGCGGTCTCGGGTGCTGCGTTCATCTGCGCCGCTCCTCTTCATCGTTTCGTCCCCCGCAAGCGGGTGGGGGTCCCACTGCATCGTCCCCGGCGCGCATGGTCAGCGACGGTACACCGTAGTTTGGTGGCCATGAGTCAGACAGTGCGCGGCGTGATTTCACGAAAGAAGGGCGAGCCCGTCGAGCTGGTCGACATCGTCGTCCCCGACCCGGGGCCCGGTGAGGCCCTGGTGGACGTCATCGCCTGCGGGGTGTGCCATACCGACCTGACCTACCGCGAGGGCGGCATCAACGACGAGTACCCGTTCCTGCTCGGCCACGAGGCCGCCGGCCGGGTCGAGGCCGTCGGGCCGGGCGTGACGGCGGTCGAGCCGGGCGACTTCGTGATCCTGAACTGGCGGGCCGTCTGCGGCCAGTGCCGGGCCTGCAAACGCGGCCGCCCTCACCTGTGTTTCGACACGTTCAACGCCGCGCAGAAGATGACGCTGACCGACGGCACGGAACTGACGCCCGCGCTGGGCATCGGGGCGTTCGCCGACAAGACGCTGGTGCACGCCGGGCAGTGCACCAAGGTCGATCCCGCCGCCGACCCGGCCGTCGCGGGCCTGCTCGGCTGCGGGGTGATGGCCGGCATCGGCGCGGCGATCAACACCGGCGGCGTCACCCGCGACGACACGGTCGCGGTGATCGGCTGCGGCGGGGTCGGGGACGCCGCGATCGCCGGCGCCGCGCTGGTCGGGGCCCGGCGGATCATCGCGGTCGACACCGACGACACCAAGCTGGAGTGGGCCCGTAAATTCGGCGCCACCCACACCGTCAACGCCCGCCAGGCCGACGTCGTCGAGGCGATCCAGGACCTCACCGACGGGTTCGGGGTGAACGTGGCGATCGACGCGGTCGGCCGGCCCGAGACCTGGAAGCAGGCCTTCTACGCCCGCGACCTCGCGGGCACCGTTGTGCTGGTGGGGGTTCCGACGCCCGACATGAAGCTGGAGATGCCGCTGATCGACTTCTTCAGCCACGGCGGGTCGCTGAAGTCGTCGTGGTACGGCGATTGCCTACCCGAACGCGACTTCCCGACGCTGATCGATCTGTATTTGCAGGGCCGGCTCCCGCTGGAGCAGTTCGTCTCCGAGCGCATCGGCCTCGGCGACGTCGAGGAAGCCTTCCACAAGATGCACGGGGGCAAGGTGTTGCGTTCGGTGGTGGTGCTCTAATGGTCGAGATCCAGAAGGTGGTCACCCACGGCACGTTCGAACTGGACGGCGGCAGTTGGGAAGTCGACAACAACATCTGGCTGATCGGTGACAACTCCAACGTCGTGGTGTTCGACGCCGCGCACACGGCCGAGCCGATCATCGAGGCCGTGGACGGCCGGCACGTGGTCGCGGTGGTGTGCACGCACGGCCACAACGACCACGTGACGGTCGCGCCGGAACTGAGCGAGGCGCTCGACGCGCCGGTGCTGCTGCACCCGGCCGACGAGGTCCTGTGGCGAATGACGCACCCCGACAAGGAGTTCCGCTCCGTGTCCGACGGCGAGACGGTCAAGATCGGCGGGACCGAGCTGCGCGCGTTGCACACCCCGGGCCACTCGCCCGGATCGGTGTGCTGGTATTCGCACGACCTGGGCGTGGTGTTCAGCGGCGACACCCTGTTCTCCGGCGGCCCGGGTGCGACCGGCCGCTCCTATTCGGATTTCCCGACGATCTTGCAGTCGATCTCCGAGCGGTTGGGCAAGTTGCCCGGCGAGACGCTGGTGCACACCGGTCACGGCGATGACACCACGATCGGCGACGAGATCGTGCACTACGAGGAGTGGGTGGCCCGGGGCCACTGATGACGGCGCAGCCCGCGCATCCGTCACGCGCGCAGCGGTTTCCCGACCACCATGCGGTCCCCGGATTTGATATCACCGGCGATATCAAATCCGAAAGTCGCCTAATGGTCGCGGACAGGCGGGCTATTGCCCCTCGAGGATCCGCCGCTTCTCGGCCTCGAACTCCTCCTGGGTCAGCGCCCCCGAGTCACGCAGCGCCGCAATGGTTTTGAGCCGCTCCAGGCGCACCCCCTCGTCGGTCGGCTCGACGGGCGCGGCGGTCACGACCGGCGCCCCGTAGTAGGGATTCGCCGCCACCACCGCCCGGCGGCGGGTGCGGCTCAGCCAGCGGCCCGACAACACCGATCCGGCCAGGCCCACCACGAACGTGGCGACGAACAGCCACACCGCAAAGCCGTAGGAACTCTTGTGGCCGAAGGCCAGTCGCGGGTCGATGTACCCGTTGACCTGTCCGTCGGTCGTGATGTTGTAGGTGCCGCTCGACGCGACGCGGGCGACCCACACCCGCACGTGCGCATCGTTGTTGACCGTCGTCGTCGACCCGATGCTCTCGGTCACGACGGGCTGCGCCACCCCGTCGGGCGGCGCGATCGTGACGCCCAGCGGCGGCACCGGCAGCCCGCGGTCGGGGCCGCTGATGACGACGGTGTGCAGGCTGATGGTGACATCACCGGCGGGCAGGTAGAGGCTGCCCGACCCGGGGACGGGCACCTCGCCGTAGGCGTTGTATTTGTCCAGAAAGAAGGCGTTGAGCACCAGGGCGGCGATGAAGCCGCCCACCGATACGACCATCACGACGATGGCAGCGGCCAGCGAAATCTTCGCGAGCCGTCGGCTGCTCATCCAGGCAGTGTGTCACCGCGACGGCAGACGGCGCACACTGGGAGCCGGGTGAAACCGGTAAGGAGTGATACGCATGGCCAACGATCTCGTCGCCACGGTCCCCGACTTGTCCGGCAAGCTGGCTATCGTCACGGGTGCCAACAGCGGCCTGGGCTTCGGTCTGGCCCGCCGGCTCGCGGCCGCCGGCGCCGACGTCGTGATGGCGATCCGCAACCGCGCCAAGGGCGAGGGGGCGATCGAGCAAATCCGCAAGACGGTGCCGGACGCGAAGCTGACCATCGCCGCGCTGGACCTGTCGTCGCTGGCCTCCGTCGCCGCGCTGGGTGATCAACTCAACGCCGAGGGCCGCCCGATCGACATCCTGATCAACAACGCCGGCGTCATGACGCCGCCGGAACGCGACACCACCGCCGACGGCTTCGAATTGCAGTTCGGCAGCAACCATCTCGGGCACTTCGCGCTGACCGGGCACGTGCTGCCGCTGCTGCGCGCCGCCGGCAAGGCGCGCGTCGTCTCGCTGAGCAGCCTGGCGGCCCGCCAAAGCGGCAAGATCCACTTCGACGACCCGAATTTCGAGAAGTCCTACGCGGCGATGTCGGCGTACGGCCAGTCGAAGCTCGCGGTGCTGATGTTCGCCCTCGAGCTGGACCGGCGCAGCCGCGCGGGCGGTTGGGGCATCGTGTCCAACGCCGCGCACCCGGGCCTGACCAAGACCAACCTGCAGATCGCCGGGCCCTCGCACGGCCGGGAGAAGCCCGCGCTGATGGAGCGGCTGTACAAGGCGTCCTGGCGCTTCACGCCGTTCCTGTGGCAGGAGATCGACGAGGGAATCCTGCCTGCGCTCTACGCGGCGGCCGCCCCGCACGCCGAGGGCGGCGCGTTCTACGGGCCCCGCGGGTTTCAGGAGCTGGCCGGCGGCGGCGTCCGGCCGGCCAAGGTCCCGGCGCCGGCCCGCAACGAGGCTGACTGCCAACGACTTTGGGAGCTTTCCGAGCGGCTCACCGGCGTCAGCTACCCGAAGCCGGACTGACGACTATCGTTGGGACATGCGGCCTGAGCCAAGGATGCCCGAATCGAGCATTGTGGTTCGGCCCGAGCCCGTTTACACCCAGTCGTCGCGGCTGCAGGCCGCCGGGCTGGCGCCGGCCATCGCGATGTTCGAGCGCGCCGCCGAGCAGGTGGCGCTGCCCAAGCCGCCGCAGCCCATCGTCATCGCCGACTACGGCGCCGCCAACGGCCACAATTCGCTGAAGCCCCTCGCGGCCGCCATCGCGGTGCTGCGCCGCCGTACCCGTCACGACCACGCAATCCTGGTGGCGCACACCGACATACCGGACAACGACTTCTCGGCGCTCTTCCACACCCTGGAAGACGACCCGGAGAGCTACCTGCAGCTCGACAACGCGACGTTCGCGTCGTCGATCGGCCGTTCGTTCTACGACCAGATCGTGCCGTCCAAGACGGTCAACCTCGGCTGGTCGTCGTGGGCGACGCAGTGGCTGAGCGCGATGCCCGGGGAGGTGCACGATCACGTGCACGTCGCCTACAGCAGCGACGCCGCGGCGCGCGCGGCGTACGCCGAGCGCGCGGCGCTGGACTGGCACAACTTCGTCGCGTTCCGGGGCCGCGAGCTGGCCCCCGAGGGTCGGCTGGTGGTGATGACGATCGCGCTCGACGAAGACGGCACGACGGGGTTCCCGACGCTGATCGACGCGATGCTCGAGGGGCTGCGGGAGCGCGTGCGCGACGGCCTGGTGCGCGAGGACGAGGCGCGGCGGATGACCATTCCCACCTTCGCCCGCGGCGAGAAGGACTTCCGCGCCCCGTTCGCGCCCAGTGGGCGCTTCGAGGGCCTGACGATCGACCAGCTGGAGATGTTCAACGCCGAGGACCGATTCTGGGCCCGCTTTCAAGCCGACCGCGACGCCGAGGCCTTCGGCGCGCAGTGGGCTGCCTTCGCCCGCGCGGCGCTGTTTCCCGCCCTGGTGCGCGGGCTGGACGGCGGGGTCGACGACGCGCGGGCCCGCGAGTTCGTCGATCAGCTCGAGCGCGCGGTCGCGGTTCGGCTGGCAAGCGCACCCGAGCCGATGCGAATCCCCCTGGCCTTGGTCGAGCTGGTCAAACGCGAACGATCCGGCGCGTGAGAGTTTCGACACATCCCGGCAACGGGTAACCCCCGACAATCGCGACCTGCGATTGCGAGGGGGTTATTGCATGAGCGTGCAGGACGACAAGTCGGCTGACCAGGACGCCGATCTCAAGTCGGCTGACGAGGACACCGATCAGAAGCTGACGGAAAAGCCCGAGCCTGACGAGGACGATAAAGCGAAGGCCGCCGAGATGATGGAGGCCTATAAGGAGAAGCCGACCATCGTGCTCCCCGGCACCGGCGGGAGCGTTTCCGGCACCGCCGTCAACGACTGGCTGGACGAGGACGGCAATCCCAAGCACGAGGTTCCCGAGGGTACCGACTCGAAGGCCGAAAATTCCGACGACGAGCGCGACGAGCAGGCGTTGAAGGAACAGATCGAGAAAGACAAGGAGCTCAACGAGAAGCTCAAAGAGGCCGCGGCCGCCGAGAACAAGGGCGAAAAGGGTTGACCCGTCGGCCCGTTCCGCGCTACGGGCCGAATTGAGGGATGCCGCTGATGCCCAAGTCGCCCGCGATCCCCTGCACGATCTGATTGACGCGGTCCAGCCCCGGGATGGGTTCGTTGAGACCCGGCACCGGCGGGATGGGCGGCACCTCGGGGATCCGCGGGGCCACCGGACGGGCGGGCCCGGCCGCGAGTGGGGGCGCCTGCTGCGGTTTGGCTGACGGGACGCTGCTGGACGGCGTCTCGGTGTTGGCCGGCGGGTTGGTGTCCGTGCTCGACGGCGGCGGAGCCTCTTGCGTCGGGGGCGGCGGCTGCGCCGTCGCGGTATTGGGCGGCGGAGCGGGCGCCCGACTGCTGGTCACGCCCGGAGCCGGCGTGTTCGCCGAGTCGTTCGAGGAGGTCAGGCCGATCGTGACCGCGGTCCCCACGAGCGCAACCGCGGCCGCCCCGCCGACGATCGCGGCCAGCACCGGCAGCCGAAACAGGCGGTTCTTGCGCTTGGCGATCGGCCGCTCGCGCGGCTCGTCGATGTCAATGGCGGGCGCGGCCCCCGTCGGCCTCTCAGACCCCACCGGAGCCGCCTGCGCCGTCGCCGTGACGGGCGCGGCCGGGGCGGCCCCCGTCGCCGCCGCCGCGAACGCCTCCCCGGGCCCGTGCGCCGCCCGCAGCGCGGCCCCGGTGGCGGCCGTCAGTTCCGGGCGCGCCGTGGTGATGACCGGGACGCGGAAGTACTGCGACAGCGTGGTGGTGATCGACGGGATGTGCGCCCCGCCGCCGGCGGAGGCCACCGCGACCAGATCTTCAATTCCGTTGCGCGCCAACGCGTTTTCCAACACGGCCACGAACCTGTCCAGCGGGGTGCGGATCGCGTCGTCGAGCTCCTCGCGGGTGACCCGGATTTCGCCGGTCAGCCCGTCGGCCACCGTGGTGACCGTGTTGAACGACAGCTCTTCCTTGGCGTTTCGGCACGCGGTCCGCAGCCGGCTCAGCGAGCCGATCGCCACGGTGCCGGCCGGGTCGAAGGACGCGGTGCTCGGCATGTTGGCGACGACGGCGCTCAGCAGCGCCTGATCGATCAGGTCGCCGGAGAAGTCGTGCAGCCGCAGGGTCGGGGCCAGCGCCTGGTAGTCGCCGTCGGCGCGCAGGAAGGTGACGCTGGTGCCGGTGCCGCCGAAGTCGCACACCGCCACCGTGCCGCGGCCCGGGATGCCGGCGTTGTTGCGCGCGGCGACGAGCGTGGCGGCGGCGTCGGGAATCAGCAGCAGGGGCCGGGCCCGGTTGGACCATTCGGCCACCGAGCTCAGCGCCGTGCCCACCGCGTCCACCGCCGCGGACGGCCAGTGGGCGGGGTAGGTCACGGCGACGCTCTCGGGCAGGGGCCGCCCGCCGGTGACGGCGTAGGCGAGCGCGCGCATGGCGTCGGCGATCAGTTGCTCGCCGCGGTGCACCGAGCCGTCGGGCGCCACGATGCCGCGGGGGTCGGAGACCCGGTTGACGAATCCGGTCAGCACCAGGCCGGGCTGGTTGAGCCGCGGGTTCTCGGCGGGGATGCCGACCTCGGGGGCGCGCTCGGGGTACAGCGTCAGGACGGGCTTGCGGGTGATGGCCTGGCCGGGGGCGACGGCCGCCAGGTTGGTGGCCCCGATCGACAGTCCCAGCGCGGTCTCAGCTCCATCGGCCATGTATCCCAACCCCAAACCTCAGCGACTCGCAAACCGGCTCGCCGTCATTGTGCCGCGGAAACCTGTACCGCGTCTCAGCGCAACCTAGGTGCCGGCTGTGCGGCGCGTCAGCGAATGTTGCCGGTCCCCGCGATCAGCGGGAGGTCCAGCGGCGTGACCCAGCCCGGCCGCAGGTCGTTGACGGCCGGCACCGCGTTGAGGGCGCGCATCCCGGTCGCCAGGCACCCGGCCGTGGCCGCGTCGCGGCCCGAGCCGTCGGTGAACCGGAACGCGGTCTCCTGGAAGATGCTGGGCGTGCCCTCGATGTCCACCCGGTAGACGTCGTTGTCGTGGCCGGACGGCCAGTCGGGGGCGGCGTCCAGGCCGATGCGGTTGACGTGCTCGAGCTGAATCCTGGTGTCGCCCTTGTAGATTCCGTTAATGGTGAACCGGACGGCGGCGACGTGCCCGGCCTTGATGACGCCCTTGACGGTGTGCCGCTCGGTGGGCGTCACCCACTTGTCCCAGGTGGTGGTGATCTCATCGAGCATGATGCCCGCGGCATGAGCGATCATCGGGACCGTGGCGCCCCACGCGAAGATCAACATGTTGGAGTCTTCGAGCATCGGGCTGTATTCGGGTTCGCGGCCGATGCCCATCTCGACCTCGTAGTCACCCTCGTAGTTGGTGTAGTCGAGCAGCTCGGACGCGCGCACCCGGCGCACCTCCGAGCACAGGCCCATCAGCGTCATGGGGAACAGGTCGTTGGCGAACCCCGGGTCGATGCCGGTGGTGAAGCAGGACGACTCCCCCAGCTCGCAGGCTTCGGTGATGGGCGCGATCCACTGCGGCGGGTTGAGGTGCATCGTCGGCCACACCCAGGGGGTCATCGCGGTCGAGCACACGTCGATGCCGGCCCGCAGGAAGCGGGTGATCAGCGCGATGTTGTCCTTGGCGTGCATCGCCGTCGGGCCGTAGTGCACCAGCGCGTCGGGCTGCAGCGCGATCAGGGCGTCGACGTCGTCGGTGGCCTTGATGCCCACCGGCTCGGGCAGCCCGCAGATGTCGCCGACGTCGCGGCCGACCTTGTCGGGATTGCTGACGCCGACACCCACCAACTCGAACAGCGGATGCTTGACGATCTCGGCGATCACCATCTTGCCGACGAAGCCGGTGCCCCAGACCACCACACGTTTTGAACCGTGTTCCGACATACTCACCTTCCCGTACCAGCCCCCGTGGGACTCACACTAGACCGGGCCGGTCGTCGCCTTGGCCGGAAACCTTCCCTAGCACCGCGTGTGGTGACACGATGCAAATCATGACCAAGCATGTGCGCGGGCTCTCGATCCTGTTCGCCGTCGCCGTCGCGGCGGCCCCGGGCGTGGCGCACGCCCTCCCCCAGATGCCCCAGGCCCGTTACGAGGTGACCGGTACCGGCGTCGCGCAGTACATCTCGTACCAGACCGACAACGGACAGCTGCACCAGGTGAATGCGCCGCTGCCGTGGTCGACGGAATTCACCGCCTTCGGGGGCCAGGTGTTCGTGGTCAGCGCGCAGGGGGTCGGCCCCATCCGCTGCCGGATCCTGCTCGACGGCAACGTCGTCGCCGACGCGCAGTCGGCCGGCGGCCGGACCGTATGCACCCATTAACGGAGGTCCTGTGAGTCTGAAGACGGGTATCGCGACGCGAACCAACGGGGCGCCTCCGCCGGAGGTCCCGCTCTCCGACATCCATCTGGAATCGCTCGACTTCTGGGGTCTGGACGACGACTTCCGCGACGGCGCGTTCGCCACGTTGCGTCGCGAGGCCCCGCTGTCGTTCTGGCCCGCGATCGAGATGGAGGGATTCGTGGCGGGCGAGGGTTATTGGTCGCTCAGCCGCCACGACGACGTGCACTTCGCCAGCCGTCACCCGGAGATCTTCAGCAGCACCCCCAACATCACGGTCAACGACAACGCGCCGGAGATCGCCGAGTACTTCGGGTCGATGATCGTGCTCGACGATCCTCGGCACCAAAGGCTGCGCTCGATCGTCAGCCGCGCGTTCACGCCGAAGGTGGTGGCGCGCATCGAGGCGTCGGTGCGCGAGCGCGCCCGCCGGCTGGTCGCGTCGCTGATCGCCAACCACCCCGACGGCGAGGCCGATCTGGTCACCGAGCTCGCGGGGCCGCTGCCGCTGCAGATCATCTGCGACATGATGGGCATCCCCGAGGACGACCATCAGCGAATCTTCCACTGGACCAACGTGATTCTCGGGTTCGGTGACCCGGACCTGACGACCGATTTCGACGAGTTCCTGAAGATCTCGATGGACATCGGCGCGTACGCGACCGCGCTCGCCGAGGACCGCCGCGTCAATCACCACGACGACCTGACCACCAGCCTGGTCGAGGCCGAGGTCGACGGTGAACGGCTGTCGTCGGCGGAGATCGCGTCGTTCTTCATCCTGCTGGTGGTAGCCGGCAACGAGACGACGCGCAACGCGATCAGCCACGGCGTGCTGGCGCTGTCCCGCTACCCCGATGAACGGGACAAGTGGTGGGCCAACTTCGACCGGCTGGCGCCGACCGCCGTCGAGGAGATCGTGCGGTGGGCCTCGCCGGTGGTCTACATGCGGCGGACCCTGACCCGTGATTTCAAGCTGAGCGGCACCAAGCTGGCCGAGGGAGATAAGGCCGTGCTGTGGTACAACTCGGCCAACCGCGACGAGTCGAAGTTCGCCAATCCCTGGCAGTTCGACGTGGCGCGCTCCCCCAACCCGCATTTCGGATTCGGCGGCGGCGGGGCGCATTTCTGCCTGGGCGCCAACCTCGCCCGCCGCGAGATCCGGGTCGTCTTCGACGAATTGCGCCGCGAGATACCCGACATCGTCGCGACCGACGAGCCTGCGCGGCTGCTGTCGCAGTTCATCCACGGCATCAAGGCCCTGCCGGTCGCCTGGACCCCGCCCCGGTAGCGCTCAGTCCGGAACCATGTGCGCGCTGGAAAACTTGATAGCGCCCGCGATATCAAATTCCGCCTAACCTATTCGCCATGACGATTCCCGAGTTACCTCCCCCCGAGGTGCTGGCCGCCCGCGAGAAGCTCGTGCTCGACCATTTCCACGACGAGGTTCGCCAGGACTGGGACGACGTGTTGGCGAAGTTCCCGCATCCGCGCTACGAGCTGATCCCGCAGATGATCGTGCACGACGGCGACAGGGCGGTGCGCGACTACTACACCTACACGCGCACCGCCTTTCCCGACCAGGACCACGAGATCATCGCGCTGCGCCACAGCGCCGATGCGGTGATCGTCGAGTTCTGGTTGATGGGCACCCATCGCGGTTACCTGGGCAAGGTCCCGCCCACCGGCAGCCGGTTCCGGGTCCGCATGACCGCCTACTTCGTCTTCGACGACACCGAAACCCTTGTCTGCGAACGTATTTACTTCGACACGCTGACCATGATCAAACAGCTGCTCGGCGGGCTGGACATGAAGAAGCTGGCGAACTGGCTGCTGGCCGCGCGCTGCGCGCGCGGCTTCCTGTCGATGTCGTCGGAAAAGCCCGACCCGGCGCTCACGGGTGCCTAGACTCTCTGCATGCGTGGCCTTTACGGGTTGGGCGGCCTGACCGTCGCGGCGATGCTGGCCGCCTGCCCCGGCGCCGCGGCCGCCCCCACCACCTCGCACACCGTGAAGTGGATCGAACTGCAGGTCGGCGACTGCGTGGCCGACCTTCCGCCGATCGACCTGAGCCTGGTGACCGTCACCGCCGTCGACTGCGCCACACCACATTTGGCCGAGGTGTACCTGCGCGGCCCCTTGGCCGTCGACAAAGCCGTCGCCATCGTCGCCAACAAGGACTGCAACGACGGATTCGCCCCGTACACCGGGCGATCCGTCGACGGCAGCCCGTTCTCGATCACGTTTCTGATCGACTCGAACCAGGACCGGACCGGCGCGGACCCCACGCCCAGCACGGTCATCTGCCTGCTGCAGTCCGCCACCGGGCAACCCCTGACCGGGTCGGCGCGCCGCTGATCAGCGGCCGAGTTGTGCCGCCAGGTCCAAGAAGTCGGACGCGTTGACGTCGAACTCGTCGGAATAGGCCACGTCGGCCTCGCCGTCGGCCCCGAACTCCATCGGGCGCGCGACGAAGGCGGTCCGGAATCCGAGTGCGGCCGCGGCGCGGATATCGTATTTGTGGCTGGCCACCATCATGATCTCGGCGGGTTCGAGGCCGAGGTAGGTCGCGGCCATCCGATAGATGGCCGGGTCGGGCTTGAACACCCCGGCCATCTCCGCGGCGAACACCGCATCCCACGGCAGGCCCGCCCGTTTGGAGATCTCGACGACGGCCGACACGTCGGCGTTGGACAGGGTGGCCAGCGTGTACCCGGCTTTCAAGCGCGTCAGCCCGGGCACCACGTCCGGCCAGGGTTTCAGCCGCCGCCAGGCCTGCGTCAGCTCGTCCCTTTCGGCCGCTGTGAACGCGATGCCGCGCTCGTCCAGGACGGCGTCGAGCGACCGCCGATACACCGAGTGCACCGACACCCACCCGCTCTGACGGGACCGCGCCGCCTCCAGCGTCGTGAAGTAGCCTGCGCGCCAACGCCTTACCACCTCGGGCCAGTCCGCTTCCGGGTGCCGCCCGGCGCTGATCCGCCGCGCCTCGTCGCAGACGGTCGAATGAAAGTCCGTCGCCGTGCCTTGCACGTCGAACAGCAGAGCCTTGACCACAGGCTTCATCATGCAACGATGTGCGTCGTGGCCGACACCGACTGCGCCGACGAGCTAGAGCCCGACTACCGGTTCACCTTCGCCAACGAGCGGACCTTCCTGGCCTGGCAGCGCACCGCGCTGGGGTTGCTCGCCGCGGCGGTCGCGCTCGTCCAGCTGGTCCCCGAGCTCGCCGTCCCGGGCGCCCGCCGGGTGCTGGCGGTGGGGCTCGCGGTGCTCGCGATCCTCACCAGCGGGATGGGCCTGCTGCGCTGGCGGCAGGCGGATGACGCGATGCGCCACGGGCGGCCGCTGCCCTGGCATCCCTCGCCGACCTACCTAGCGATCGGGCTCACGCTGGTCGCGATCGTGGCGCTCGGACTGGTGATCGCCAAGGCGGTGATGCATTGACCGACGCGCCGGGTGGCCCGGTGGAGCGGACGATCCTGGCCTGGACGCGGACCTCGTTCGCGTTTCTGGGCAACGGCGCCCTGCTGATGATCAGGAATCTGCACGGCCCGGTCGGGCCCGCCGCCTTCATCCCGGCCGGCCTCGCCGGCGCGGTGGCGTTGGCGACGTTCGTGATCGCCGTTCGGCGCCAGCGGGTTCTGCAGCAGCGCCCCATTCCGCCGCGCGTCACACCGCGGCGGCAGGTCTACATCGTCGGGGTCGCCGTCTTGCTGCTCGTCGCCGTGACGACGGTCGCCCAGCTGATCTAGCAGCGTGTTTCGTCGTCAACGGGGTCGACGTCATCCGCGCGATCTTCGGCTACGAATCACCAGCGTGGACAGGTCCGGGCACCCCGCCGCCCTGCTGCGGCATCGGGTTGCCGCAGCAGGGCGACAAACTCGATCCTTCGGCGGCGCGCCGGGCGCTAGGCTACCGATCGATGACCGGACCGCCCACGCCCAGCAAGGACCTGGACGCGCTGCTGCACCAGGTCGCGCGCGGCGACCGCGACGCGTTCGCCGCGGTCTACGACCTCACTAAAAGTCGGGTGTACGGCATGGTCATGCGGGTGCTGCGCGATTCCGGCTACAGCGAGGAGACCACCCAGGAGGTCTACTGCGAGGTGTGGCGGACGGCGCCGGACTACGACTCCAGCAGGGGGTCGGCGCTGGCGGCGGCGTAGCGGGAATCCCGCCTGCCGGAAGCCTCCTCGGACCGCACCCGGTCGACGGCCCGCCGGTGCGCGATGGTCAGCAGCCAGGACAGCGCCGACCCCCTGCTGGAGTCGTAGTCCGGCGCCGTCCGCCACACCTCGCAGTAGACCTCCTGGGTGGTCTCCT
>NZ_LZIX01000244.1:0-43698 GCF_001666955.1 Mycobacterium sp. E735
CGTCGAAGGCACGTACCGCGACGGCGACATGCTGCTGAACACCTCCCGGCGCCATGTCATCGCCACCTCCGGGAACGGGCGACGGGGCAGGAAGCACCGGGTCAGCTGACGCGTTGGCGCCCGTGACGACCGCCGTGGCGATCAGTCCGGCGACCATACCCCCGAGGAGCGCACGGCGGGCGGGGACGATCTCGATCATCTGCCTCGGTCCTTCCAATGGCGCACTGCCAGCAGGCTTGTCAGAGGCCGACTGTAACTACAGGTCAAAGGCCGTGAATAGGCTCGAAATCGACCTGGGATGAACCTCTGATCGGTGCGCAACGGAACCGAGACCATCCTGTGGCCCGGCGGGCGGGCCGGGGTTCCCTTATACCCTGTTCAGGTGACCGACTCCCCGACCACTGCGGCCGAGAGCAACCCCGGCGCCGTTCAGCCGGACTCCGACGCGCCGACGCATCGCTACACCGCGGCGCTGGCGGGCCGTATCGAAAGCACGTGGCAGGAGAACTGGGCCAAGCTCGGCACGTTCAACGTGCCCAACCCGGTCGGATCGTTGGCCCCGGCGGACGGCACCCCCGTTCCCGCCGACAAGTTGTTCGTGCAGGACATGTTTCCCTATCCCTCCGGGGAGGGGCTGCACGTCGGCCACCCGCTGGGCTACATCGCCACCGACGTCTACGCCCGTTACTTCCGGATGACCGGGCGCAACGTTCTGCACGCGTTGGGGTTCGACTCCTTCGGGCTGCCCGCCGAGCAATACGCCGTGCAAACCGGCACCCATCCGCGCACCCGCACCGCCCCCCGTCACCCCGGCCGCCTCCGGAACGATCCGTGACTACCTCCAGTCGAAGGGAGTCAAGCTCGAGGCGCAGAAGCCCGAGGGGCTCAAGGCGCTCGACATCACCCTGCCGGTGCCGGCCCGCTGGACCCAGGTGCCCGACCCCAACGTGCCCGACGCGTTCGCGGTGATCGCCGACCGGCAAGGCAGCAGCATCTACACCTCGAATGCACAGGTGGTGGTGTACAAGCTGGTCGGCAACTTCGACCCCCGCGAGGCGATCAGCCACGGCTACGTCGACAGCCAGAAACTCCTGGCCTGGCAACCGACCAACGCCTCGATGGCCGATTTCGGCGGCTTCCCGTCGTCGATCGTCGAAGGCACGTACCGCGACGGCGACATGCTGCTGAACACCTCCCGGCGCCATGTCATCGCCACCTCCGGGAACGACAAGTACCTGGTGTCGCTCGCCGTGACCACCGACCGTGCGGTGGCCGTCGCCGACGCGCCCGCCACCGACGCCATCGTCAACGGCTTCCGGGTGACCGTTCCCGGCGCTCCCGTTCCCGCGCCGGTCCAGACCCCGGCAGCCTCGCCGGTCGGGCTGGCCCCGGCCCCGGTCCCGGCCGCGCAGGTGCCCCCGGTCGCGCAGGTACCGGCTACCGCTCCGGTGGCGCAGGTTCCGGCGACCGCTCCGGTGGCGCAGGTTCCGGCGACCCCGCCGCTCGGGCAGGCGCCCGCCGCGGCTCCGCTGCGGCAGACATCGGCGACGGCTCCGACGGGCCTGCCGGTACAGGGACCCGTGCCCAGCCGCCAGCCCATGCCGAACCTGTTGACGCTGGTCCCCGGCCTGCCCCCACTGCCGAACTTCTCGTTTCTGCAGCACTAGGGCGGTCCCGCGGCACCGCTGGAGCCCGCTGAGCGAACCGGCGGCCGGGCTCGTATTGTGAGGCCATGCTGATTGCGGGGGTGCTGTGCTTATGCGCGGCGGTGGCTTCGGCCGGGTTCGGAACGTGGTCGCTCGCGCGCGGCCAACATGTCGATCCCACCGCGTTGGCGTTGCGATCGGTGGCCCCCGCGCAACTGGCGGCGGCGATCATGCTGGCCGCCGGCGGGGTGGTGGCGCTGGCGGCCCCGCCGCACACCGCGCTGGTGGTGGTGATCGTCTGCGTAGCCGGCGCCTTCGGAACGCTGGCCGCCGGGTCGTGGCAAAGCGCGCGCTTCGCGCTCCAGCAGGAAGCGGCGGCGCCGACGTGCACCGGTACCTGCTCCGGCTGCACGCAGTCCTGCCACTGAGCTAGCGCGGACCCCCCGGGCGTGGGGGAGTGGCGTTAGTTGCGGCTGAGGTCGATCGGATGGGTCGCCAGCAATGACAGCGGCAGCGGCTGGCGACGCAGCACCTGCCCCCACAGATCGGACCTCGCCCCAACGAGAACGTCAGATGGCAACGCCGACAAGACAATCCAGTCGTCGCGTTCAATCTCGCCTTCCAGCTGACCGATGGTCCAGCCGGAGTAGCCGGCGAAGATTCGCACCCCCTCCACCACGGGCGCAATCGTGTCGGGGTCGGCGTCGAGATCGACCATCACCACCCGGCCGGCCACGTGCCGCAGGCCGGCCACACCCTGGGGGTCGGCACCGACCCGCAGCGTCGCCAGGCAGAGGGCCGCGTCGCGCTTCACCGGGCCGCCGATGAACATCGTTTTCGGCTTGGCGGCCAATTTGGTCCACTGCGGCAGCACGTTGTACACCGCCGTTTCGCTGGCGCGGTTGAGCACTACTCCCAGGGTGCCGCCGTCGTTGTGCTCGACGATGTAGATGACGCTGCGCCGGAACGTCGGCTCGAAAAGATCGGTGTTGGCAAGCAACAAGGTCCCCGCCCGCACCCGCTGCGCGGCCGGCGCGACATAGTCCTCTGGATCCTCGGGCGGCGGCACCACACCATCATCGCATCCAGCACTTGCCGCCCGGGGGAATCAAGCGCGGGACGCAAATATTTGTACTGTTGGTAAGTCAGCTCGGGCCGTGACGAGCTTGCTAGACCCTAATCGTGGAAGTCGGTTTTGTGATCCAATCCCGGATGCACTCAAGCGCACCCGCCGAAATCTGGCGGTCGGTGCGCGGTTTGCCGGACTTCTGGCGGTTGCTGCAAGTGCGCATGGCGAGTCAATTCGGCGATGGGCTGTTTCAGGCGGGTCTGGCCGGCGCGTTGTTGTTCAATCCCGACCGAGCCGCCGATCCCATGGCGATCGCGCGGGCGTTCACGGTGCTGTTCCTGCCCTACTCGTTGTTGGGTCCGTTCGCCGGCGCGCTGATGGACCGTTGGGACCGGCGGCTGGTGATCGTCGGCGCCAACGCCGGCCGCCTCGTCCTCATCGCCGCGATCGGCACGATCCTGGCGGTCAGAGCAGGCGACCTGCCGCTGCTGTTGGGCGCGTTGTTTGCCAACGGCTTGGCCCGATTCGTCGGCTCCGGGCTGTCGGCTTCCCTGCCGCACGTCGTGCCGCGCGAACAGGTGGTGACGATGAACGCCGTGGCCAACGCGTCGGGGGCGATCGCCGCCTTCATCGGCGCGAACTTCATGCTCGTGCCCCGGTTCGTGTTCGGCGCCGGGGACAAAGGCGCCTCGGCGATCATCTTTCTCACCGGCGTCCCCGTCGCGACCGCCTTGCTCCTGACCTTGCGATTCGGCGCCCGCGTGCTGGGCCCGGACGACACCAAGAGGGCAATCCACGGACCGGTTTTCTACGCAGTGATCACTGGCTGGTTGCACGGCGCGCGCACGGTGGCGCAGCGGCCCACGGTGGCCGCCACCCTGTCCGGATTGGCCGCCCACCGCATGGTGATCGGCATCAATTCGTTGCTGGTCTTGCTGCTGGTCCACCACATGAGAGACCCGCAGGCCGGGGGATTGGGCACCGCGCTGGTGTTTTTCGGTGCCGCCGGCCTCGGGGCGTTCCTGGCCAACGTGCTCACTCCGCCGGCGGTCCGGCGCTGGGGCCGCTACGCGACGGTGAACGGTGCGCTTGCGGCGTCGGCGGGCATCGAGGTGGCGGGAGCGGGATTACTGCTGCCGGTGATGGCGGTGTGCGGGTTCTTTCTCGGTGTGACCGGGCAGGTGGTCAAACTGTGCGCCGACTCTGCGATGCAGATGGACGTCGATGACGCCCTGCGTGGACACGTCTTCGCGGTGCAGGACGCGCTGTTCTGGGTCGCGTTCATCGCCTCCATCACGGTGGCCGCGGCGCTGATTCCCGCCGACGGGCATGCGCCCGCATTCGCCTTGTTCGGCTCGGGGCTCTACCTGGCCGGGCTGGCCATGCACAGTTTCCTGGGCCGGCGCGGCGACCAGGCGAATAATCGTTCCCCGGCGGGGGCGACCGACGAGCGGAGGCAATGATGGCGGGTCCCGAATCGATCGTGGCCGACCTTCGCGCCGAGAGCCACGACCTCGATGCCCTGGTCGCGCCGCTGCCGGCCGACCGCTGGGCCGACCCGACGCCCGCGCCGGGATGGTCGATCGCCCACCAGGTCGGCCACCTGTTGTGGACCGACCGGGTCGCGCTGACCTCGGTCACCGACGAGGCGGGGTTCGCCGACGCGCTCCGGGCCGCGGCCGCCGACCCGACGGGCTTCGTCGACGCGGGCGCCGAGGAATTGGCAGCTCTACCGCCGGCCGAACTGCTCGCCGACTGGCGGGCCACCCGGGGCCGGCTGCATGAGGAGCTCCTGACGGTTCCCGCCGGACGCAAACTTCCCTGGTTCGGGCCGCCGATGAGCGCGGCCTCGATGGCTACCGCTCGGCTGATGGAGACGTGGGCTCACGGACTGGACGTTGCCGATGCGCTGGGGATCAAGCGGGCCGCGACCGATCGGTTGCGGTCGATTGCTCACCTGGGGGTGCGCACCCGCGACTACGCCTTCTCCGTCAACAATCTGCCCGCCCCGGCCGAGCCCTTCCTGGTCGAACTGCGCGGACCCGGTGGGGACACCTGGACCTGGGGGCCGCCTGACGCGACGCAGCGGGTCACCGGTTCGGCGGAAGACTTCTGCTTCTTGGTCACCCAGCGGCGCCCGCTCAGCGCCCTCGACATCACTGCCGACGGGCCCGACGCCCAACGTTGGCTGGAGATCGCGCAAGCCTTCGCGGGCCCGTCCGGCGCCGGTCGATGAGCGCGGCTACGCGCGAAGAGAGCCGGCGCCCATCCCAGCCAAGCGCCGGTCGATGAGCGCGGCTAGTGCAGCGGGCCGCCGTAACTCGCCCGGTTCTCGGCCTCGGCCTCTTCGCGCAGCGCCGAGATAGCAAGGTTCAGCCGGTCCGCCAGCTCACCGTGCGCATAGCCCGTCATCACGCCCGGGTGCAGAGTCAGCTTGAGCAGCCGGCCATCAGAGTTGGCCACCGCATAGATATCACCGAGATCGACGCTGTAGGTGACCGCCTCAGCCTGGGCCACGAGGGCTTCCCACTTGTCGGCCGCGGCGCTCAATTCGCGGAGAACTGATTCGACGAGATCCTTATCGCTGAGATTCGCGCGACCGCCCGAATCCGACACGATCACAGTATGTCGACCCCTCCAACCAGCGTCAATTCAAACTCGCAGGCCACGAAAGCGCGTCGCGTCGGAGCTACGCGCCCGGTATCGGGGCGACGAGTTTCCGATACCAGGAGAGGTGGTAGTTCGCCGAAACCGGGTCTCCACTCGCGAGGCCTTCGGTTGCGGCCATCAGCAAACACTTCAGCAGGAGTGCCGGGTTCACGGCCGGATACTGGACCAGGAGCTGATAGCGCGCCGTATCGAGGTGTACCCGCAGCACGTCGACCTCCTGGTCGATGATGACGGCTTCGGCCGCAGCAGCATCCGCGAGCCTCTGCACAATGCGGGGGAGTCCGTCGAACCGGCGGGTGGTCTCGCTCAGCACTCTGCCCAGGTCCTCGATCGCGGGCAGCTCCCGCGGCTCGACCGACGACTTCGTCGTCGCGAAGTCCGCCGAGCGGCGCAGCGAATCACCGGGAGCGTAGGTCACGACGCGCGCAGCGTCGCCGATCAACGCGGCGACCCTGCCGGTGCGACGCTCGGGCCCCAACAGCCGCACGCCGGCCGGAAGGTTGATGCCCGCCGGTATCCAGCCGTGGGCCAGATCGGTTACCAGAACGGTCGCGCCGTCCGGAAGGTCGCCCACCGCCCAATTCAGCCGCGGCTCTTGGCGGACCACGAACTCAAGCAGTCGATTCAGCCGCTCTGCATCGAAACCCGTTGTAGTGACACTTTTTTCGCGAGGTAGGTGGGTGGGCTCCGGTTCATCCCGCGCAGCGACGGGTTCGTCGACGATAGCGTGATGGCGACCGCTGTCCGTCGGCTCGTCGACGACAGGGTGGGACTCGGTGATCGCCGGGATAACCTGGGTCTCCTCCATCGAAGCCGCCGGTGCGGCGTCGGCGGGCTCCGCCTCCTCAGCCGGCAGCGCCTCCGGGCCCGGCGCCGCCTCCTCGTCGACATGGTGGCGGCCGTTGGAAACCGGCTCCCACTCGGCCGCCGGGGTCGCAACCGGCGGCTCGACGACCGGACCGACCTCGGTCAACGCGGGAATGACCTGCGTCTCCTCCGTCGAGGCGAACGCTGATTCGTCCTCATCGAACGCTGATTCGTCCTTCTCGAAATGGGGGCGAACCGGCTCATCGAGCAAGGGTGGGCGCTCCCAGTCCGCCGCAGGCACGCTCTCGAGCGGCTGGTCAGCGACCTGCTCGACTTCGGTGATCGCGGGAATGATCTGCGTCTCCTCGATCGCGGTCACCGCGGCGTCGGTGTCCGCCGCCGAATCCGGTTCATCCCGCTCCGGCGTCGGCTCCTGCACCGCCACCTGGCGACGACCGTCGGCGACGGGCTCCCGGCCGGGCTCTGCGCGATCGGCCGGCGCTTCGACGATGTGCTCCACGTCAGTCACGCTCGGAATGACCTGCGTTTCGTCCATATCCGGCGTTTTCGGGGCGGTGGCAACCTCCGCCGCGACCTCTTGTGCAGTGGTTTCCGGCTGCGGCCCCGGCTCGACCGCACCGGGGTCCGGCACCATGGGAGCCGGCTTGTCGACCCGCCAGCGCGGCCTACTCGTCGTCCTGGTGGGCGCTTCGGAAGGTCTGGCGCCGCTGACCGCGGGAAGGATTCGGGTCTGCGTCATGTCCGGTGGCGGCGGTTCGGCGAGCTGCCTGCGGGGATATCCGGCGCTCACTCCGCTCTTCACCGCGTGCAGCTGGCGCATCGTCGACTCGACTCGCCGCACGGCGCGGCCGCGCGCTTCATCGACCACGCGGGCTTCTTCCGCCTGACGGGACAGGTCGGCCAACCCCGCGCGCTTGATCATCTTCAGCTGCTCGTTCGCGCTTTCGGCGATCCGCTGCAGGTCGGCTTTGAGATACTCTGCGAGCGTGGCGTTTTCGGCCGTCACCGTCGACAGTTCGGCAGGCCAAAGTCCACCGATCACCCACGGGGTGCAATCGATGGGAGAGCTGAAAGCCGGCATCGCCAGTGATTCCCGGGTAGCTCTCCGGAGGCGCTGGCGCGCCGTCATCCGACCGAAGATCGCCACCGGTTAAGGGTACCGGTATTTGATGGATGGCTTATTCGGTGAGTGAATTGTGCAGGTGTGAGGGCCTGGGTAGCGTGGGGACATGGCTGAATCTGCGCTGCAGCAGCAACTCGATGAAGTGCGTGCCTTGCTTGCCCGCGCGCGAGAGTTGTTCGGCCCCAACCCTGTAGAGCCGCCCACCGATATCGCTCCAGATCCCGAGGCGGCCAAGACGTGGCTGTTGTAAGCCCTGCGAACCGGCTAGATGGCCCTGTTGCGGCGACGCAGTTTGTGTGCCAGTAGCTTCTCGATCGCCGCGTCGAGGTCTCGCGGGGTCGGAACCTCGGCCGAGGGCGTGTGTCCGGCGGCCACGATCTCGTCGCGGATTTCCAGCAATGCCTTGAGGCAAGAGACGTCGGCGGTCAGCAGAATGCCTCGTGCCAGCGTCTCGGCGTCGGTCTCCATCGCCTCTTCGCTCAGCGCAACGCTGTGCATATAGCCGCCGCGACAAGAGCGGACGAGGATGTGCCCACTCGGATGAACGGTGTCAAAAGCGGGATTCGCGTCCGTCATCGACCGCGGTCAGCGATGCCGCCGAGGTTGCGAGCCGCATCCTGCTCGTGCTGTTCCCAGATCGCCGCCGAGGCCGTCAGTTTGTCCGCCAGGTCGGCGTGGTCCGCGGCCTGTTGCTCGTAGCACTGGCGCCTGAGCTCGAGCAGTTCCCGTCCGGCGTCGCGAAGTTCACCGAAGATCGGCCCGAGCGAATCCAGGCTTTCCTGGATCGCCTCGTGCGACGAAGGCACCGTCCGCAGGTAATCGGAGGTTTCCTGGTGGCGCGCGGCGGCTTGACGCAAGTGCGCGGGTACCACATGGATCGAATCTGCCATCCGCTGTCTCCTGTTCCCGGCCGCCGGCGAAAACCGGCGAGATCACTATTGTCAGGTGGTCGACGAAGTCGCCGGCCGCGTGGGTGTGGGTGTATCGGGTCTCGTCGGCGGGGTCACGGCTGCGACCGGCGCCGGCGGATGCTCCCAGCCTAGAAAGCTTGGCCCGGTCACGGTGGCGATGTCTTGAATTTGGCCGTCGAGAAGGGCCTTACCTGGACCGAGGGCAAGAGCATGCCGGTCGATGAAGATCCCGATATCCGCCGGGCTCACCCGCGTCGGCTCGATCGGGTTGGTGACCGCGGAGCCCGGGGGCGGAATCGTTATTCCCTGCTGTTGGAACGCATCTGGTATCGCCGCTCCGCCGACCGCGGCTTTGATCGCCGCTGCCAATTGGGGGCTCGCGGCCGTCACCGACTCGCCGTCGGGCAGGGTCACCGTGGTGGGACCGGCCGCCGCCGGTTCATTCTCGGCCGCGGCCGCCTCCCGACCACCGTCGTCGTGCTGGTCGCCCGGTTCGTCTGATGCGGACTCGGTCTTCGGATCCGGCCGCTCGGAGGGGTCCACCGGGCCTTCGTCGTCGAGGCCTCGCAGCATCGGGTCCGTTCTCTCCTCACCGCCCAGCGCGGGAAGTGGCAGTCCGGTCGGTGTCGCGCCGAAGCTCGGCAGGCCTGGAGCGACGCTGGGCATCGGCGGCGGCACGGGAGCGATGGGCGCCGTCGGGGCGGTCCCGGCCTCCGGGGTACCCGTGCCCGATAGGTCATCGGTCGCCAGACCCGGGTCGTCGGCCAGCAACGAGTCCAGCAGCGGATCCCAGTCCGAGTCCCCTGTCGACGCTGCGGTTTCCGCATCGGTGCCAACCGCGCGGTCCGACGCACGCTCGTCGGGACTCTTGGATGCGTCGTACAGCGACGTCCATGCGGCCATCAGTGCCGACTTCGACGTGTCGTCGAGGCGAGCGTTGAGGACCACCGAGCGAATGTCGCGGAGCTTGCCGATCAGGAAGCGCTGGAAGTCGCGTGCGCCTGCCGGGGTGTCGAGGTCCGATCGCATTCGGACCGCGGCTTCCGTGTCTTGCTGCAACCTCGTCAGCGCCTCGCTGCCATCGACGGCATTGAGATGGGCGTTCAGGATAGCCGTGATCACTTGCATGTCCAGCTGAGAGCTGGCCGAATTCTGGTGGGCGAGGGCTGCTTCGGCGTGCGCGATGGCTTCGGCCGCCTCACCCCTCTCTCGATCCGGCGGAGCCGCGAGTTGTTGGCGGATCTTCCCCGCGATCGCCTGGAGTTGTTCGGGACGTGTCGTCGGGGTGATCACGGCGGCCAGCTCACCGGGCGACAGGCCCGCCTGCCACGCGTTCGGGTCACCGGTGCGGTCTCGGACATCTTTCACCGCCGCGAGAAGCTCCTCATGCGCCGACATCAGCTACGCGACCACGGTTGCAGTCACGCGAAATGCGTGCGGGATGCGTTGCGACCTCTCCATGCCCGACGACCGTACCCAGGCGTTCGGACGTCGACAATTCACCGTGCCGTGCGGTTGTGGACGACACTGCGACCGTGCCTGCTAGCCGCCGCCGGCGCTGTACTGGTCCCGAAGCGCTTCCAGCACAGCCTTTTTCGCTCGACTGAGTTCGCGCGCGTCCTCGACGACGGAGGTGATCTCGCGGTGTTTGGCCAGCAAAAAGCGCTGAAACTCGCGCGCGCCCATCGGGGTGTCGACGGCGAGGCTCGCCTGGTGCGCGGTGGCGTGGTCGAGCTGCTCGGCGATGGCATCCAGTCGACGGGCGCCTTCGCGCATCGCGGCGTGCGCACTAGAGAGCACTTCTCCCAGCACGCGGTCGGCGTCGGCTACCGTGCCGTGCTGGCCGGCGAGCGCCGACTGGCGCGCCTGTATCGCGGCGACCGAAGGTCCGCTTTGTTCCGTCATCGGCTCACCCTGTTCGTCATAGCGGTCGGCGAATAGCGACGTGGGGGCCCAGCGGGCTGATCCGCACCGAGGCACCCGCGTAGGGCGCCTCGATTACCAGATCGTTTCCGATGGCCAGCTGGACGTGTCCGGCGTGCGGGAAGACGAGATCACCGGGCCGGACCTGTGAGCGGGGCACCGGCATCCCGTCGTTGATCTGCTGATAAGTGGTGCGGTCCAAGTGAATTCCCGCCTGTGCGTAGCTCCATTGGACTAGACCCGAACAATCGAACTGGTCGGGCCCCGTCGCACCCCACACGTACGGGCAACCCAGACGCGACAGGGCAGCGCGCACCGCGGTCGCCGCCCGCGCGGTCAAGCCCAATCCCGCGGCGCGCCGGCGCCATAGTTGGTAGCGCAGCGCACGTAATTCGGCGAGGCGCCGACGAGCCCGCAGCCGGGCCGACACGACATGGGCGTGCTGCGCCCGTAGTCGTGCCGCGCGGCGGCGCATCGCTTCGCGCTGGGCCATCGGGGTCGCCGAAATGACGGCGGGTTCGGCGCGGGCTTCATCGACGACGTTTCGGGTCAGCTCGCGGGCCTGGGCCCGGTCCCGGTCGGCGCCGGCGATGACACCCGCCATCGCGGCGTCCGTGGCCGCGGCGGCGCCGAGCCGTTGCCGGCTGTGTTCCGCGGCGAACCGGTAGCCGCGAGCCAATCCGTCGTTCGCCCCGGCAGCCCCGAGCAGCACCTTGCGGTAGTGCGCGGCGCCCGCGTCGAGCGGCGGCTGCCGTGTGCCGCCGGCGAACAGGTCGTGGGCGCGGCTCAAAAGCGCGATTTCGCTTTGATTCACTGCGGCCCCTCGCCCTGTTGGTTTCCCGATTCGACGGCGTCGACGAACGCGCGCACGCGGGGGAGCGCTCCGGGCGGGATAACCCCCCGGTTGCGGATGTCCCACATCTCGTCGAGGCCGACACCGATCAGCGTGGCGACGATGGCCTCGGGCAAGGCCGACTGCGCGCACGCCCGGTCAAACCGGGCACTCAAGCTGGTCGGCATCCGTTTCAGCAGGGCGGTCCGCGTCGCCTCGAGGGCTTGGAGGTGGTCCATCAGCCGGCCCGTGGAGTCCGCGCCGGCGTTCACCGCGACCCGCCAGGAACCGGCGGCCAGCATCTCTGCCTTCACGCACTGAGCGATCACAGACAGAATATACGTCTCATATTCGTTTGATGTTGTCGCCGGCAACCGATCGATGACCGATTTGAGCGCTTCGAGCTGAGCTTCGGCATACCCTTCCAGCACTTCGGTGTCGCTGTGACGGTCCACGACCACGGGCCCGCTGCGCCTGGCGGGGACGGCGGCAGGCGGCTGCGCGGCCATCAGGCGCGCCAGTTCCGCATCCGGATCGGCCGCCACGAGCAGGCGAGAATAGGTGCCCGGCGGCAAGCCCAGCCCGTTCTCAACCTTCTGAACTGTGCTTTTGTGTGGCTTGCGGGCACCGCGCTCCAGGAAGCTCAGCCCCATGATGCTGACTCCGGTCGCGGCGGCAAGGTCGGCTAGGGACCAGTCGCGCGACTCTCGCAAAGCGCGGATGGCCGCGCCGGCCGATTCACGGCTCACCGCACGCTCCGGCCATAGGCCGGATATTACACAGCCGGTCCCGTATCGCTACGTATATACGTTTCCGTCACGTTTCTCTTGCGCACCGCACCCGTCTGTGTATACGCTTTTGCCTACGTTTCACGTTCGACCAAGGAGACCGACATGGGACACCCGTGCGCTGCCAACCCGGAACTGTGGTTCGGCTACCCCGACGACGACGGTGGCGACGGCGCGGCGAAGGCCCGCGCGTATGAGCGGTCGGCCGTCGAGGCGCGTCTCCAGTGCCTGCGCCGCTGCCCGTTGGCGCAGCAGCGACGGTGCGCCCAACACGCCATCGCGCACCGCGAGGAGTACGGAGTCTGGGCCGGCGTCAAACTTCCCGGCGGCCAGTACCGCAAGCGCGACCAGTTGGCCCAGGCCCACGACGTCCTGCGGCGCATCGCGTCCGGAGAGATCAACTCCCGCCAGCTGCCGGAGAATGCGGCTCTGCTCGCCAATCATGAGCACGAGGCGGTTGCGGTGACCGCGGTGGTGCTGCACCTGCCCCTCGCAAAGGTGGGGCCTCGCTCGGCGGCCTGACGCTCCGTCGTCCTCAGGGGCCGTTTGCTGGCGTAGCCAACGGGGTAGAGCTTCGGCACGACCGAGTCTGTCGACCCGAAGGCGGGATCCATGACGTTCGACCTGACCCCGACCGCAGCACAGCACGACCTGGCCCGGCGGGCCCACGAGTTCGCCGAAGACGTGATCCGGCCCGTGGCGCTCCACTACGACCAACGGCAAGAGTTCCCGTGGCCGGTCTTGGAGGAGGCGGCCCAGCGCGGCTTCTACAGCCCGCTGTTTTACCGCGATCTGATCGGCGACCCGACCGGCCTGTCGTTGCCGATGTTCATGGAGGAGCTGTTCTGGGGTTGCGCCGGGATCGGGCTGGCAATCGTGATGCCGGCGTTGGCCTTGTCGGCGATCGGCCAGGCAGCGTCACCGGAACAGATGTTGGAGTGGGCACCCGAATGCTTCGGAACCCCAGGCGATCTCAAGTTGGCGGCGCTGGCCATCTCGGAGCCCGAGGGCGGCAGCGACGTGCGGAATCTACGTACCCACGCTCGCCGCGACGGTGACGACTGGATCATCGATGGCCACAAGATGTGGATCGGCAACGGCGGAATCGCCGACGTGCACGTGGTCAACGCAGTCGTCGACGAGGAACTCGGTCATCGCGGGCAGGCGCTGTTCGTCGTGCCCGGTGGAACGCCCGGGCTCAAGCTCGTTCGTAAATTGGACAAGCTGGGCTGTCGCGCGTCCCACACCGCCGAGTTGCTGTTCGAGGGCGTCCGCGTCCCCGGCGCCAATCTGCTTGGCGGAGAAGAGAAGCTGGAGCACAAGCTCGCCAAGGCTCGCGAGGTCGTGGCGGGCGGCAAGCGGTCGGGCTCCGCCACACTGGGCACCTTCGAACAGACCCGCCCGATGGTCGCCGCGCAGGCTATCGGCATCGCGCGCGCTGCGCTGGAGTACGCGACGGCATACGCCACCGAGCGGGAGGCATTCGGCGCGCCGATCATCGACAACCAGGGCATCGCCTTCCCGCTGGCGGAGCTGGCCACCCAGATCGACGCGGCGCGGTTGCTGACCTGGCGAGCGTCGTGGATGGCCGCCAACAACGTGCCCTTCGAACGCGGGGAGGGGTCGATGTCGAAAATGGCCGCCAGCGAGGTGGCTGTCAAGGCCACCGAACGCGCCATTCAGACCATGGGCGGCTGGGGCTACATCACCGATCACCCGGTGGAGAAGTGGTATCGGGATGCCAAGCTATACACCATCTTTGAGGGCACCAGTGAGATCCAGCGTATGGTCATCGCCAATGCGCTGGGAGCCAGCGTCGGCACTCCGCCGCTGCACGTGGTGCTCGAACCGTCCGGCGGACCTTTGAACCGCGTCTTCGGTCGAGGCACTCCGCTGCGCTCCCGCGCCGCCGACACCGCGTTGTCGATGCAGGACCGGGTGCCCGAGCCCGTCATGCGGCTGGCGATGAAGGTGCTCCGACCCCCACGTAAGTAGCGAGTATG
This sequence comes from Mycobacterium sp. E735, assembly GCF_001666955.1. Classification (NCBI taxonomy): domain Bacteria; kingdom Bacillati; phylum Actinomycetota; class Actinomycetes; order Mycobacteriales; family Mycobacteriaceae; genus Mycobacterium; species Mycobacterium sp. E735. The sequence goes on from NZ_LZIX01000244.1 coordinate 13,794, forward strand.
GGTACGGTCGGTGTGGACGATGAGCAACCTCGAGCCGGCGCCGATCGAAGTTGCCTGCGCTGCAGCACCGAGCGCGGGCACCGAGGTGCTGCGCCCCCGCGAGGTGCCGTTGGGCGGACCCCGGGCGATGCGCGTACGACGCTCGCTGCCACAACGGCAGCGCTCGCTGATCGGCGCCTGGTGCTTCATCGACCATTACGGCCCGGCGTCCGCGCGCATGGACGTCCCCCCGCATCCGCACACCGGACTACAAACCGTCAGCTGGTTGTTCAGTGGGGAAGTGGAGCACAACGACAGCGCCGGCGTGTACGCGGCTGTACGTCCCGGCGAGTTGAATCTCATGACCGCCGGTGCCGGTATCTGCCACTCGGAGGTATCGGTTTCGTCGGCGGCGGCCTTGCACGGTGTCCAGCTCTGGGTGGCGCTGCCCGATTGCGATCGCGACACCGACCGGGGCTTCGATCACTATGCCCCCAAACCCGTACCGCTCCGGGGCGGGACGGCTCGCGTGTTCCTCGGGGACCTCGCAGGCAGCCGAAGCCCGGTGCCCACCTTCACTCCCTTGCTGGGAGCCCAGCTCGATCTCGACGCCGGAACTCACCTGGACCTCGACGTCGATCCGGCTTTCGAGCATGGCGTGCTCTGCGATTCGGGTGCGGTCCAAGTGGAGGAAGCCGCTCTGACTGTCGCCGAACTGGCCTACCTCAGACCCGGCCGCTCGTCGTTGCGGCTTGGCAACGAGGGGGAGCGGCCCGCGCGGGTATTACTGCTCGGCGGGACACCGTTCGCCGAAGAACTGGTGATGTGGTGGAACTTCGTGGGACGAAGCCACGACGAGATCGTGGCTTACCGCCAACTGTGGGAGGCCGGCGACGAACGCTTTGGCGCCGTCAACGGCTACCGGGGTTCGCTCACCCGACTGCCCGCCCCGCCGCTGCCGACCACTCGGCTGCGGCCTCGACCGATACCGCAACGAAAGGAAGACACAAATGGCCACCGATAAGACCGGGGCAGAGACGACCGTCAGCCTCGAGGAGGGGCGATACACCATTGCCGTGGAAGGCAAGCAGGTCGGCCTCGCCGACTTCGCCGACCGCGGCGACCAGCGCGTCTTCTACCACACCGAAATCGACCCGGCGTATGGCGGACGCGGCCTGGCAACCATCCTCGTCGAAGAGGCGCTCAACGAGGCGCGCGGCGAGGGCAAGCGCATAGTTCCCGTGTGCTCGATGATCGGCACCGTGCTCAAGAAGCACCCCGAGTACGACGACATCACCGACGCCGTGACGCCGGATATTTTGCGGTGGGTGAATTCTTAGGGCAGATGAACCATGGGCCAAGAACGCCATGGATTGGTGCCGTATCGGACTACTCCACTCCTGTGGTGATGATCCGCTCGATTTCGGCCAGGGATTCCAGCATGAGATGACTGAAAATCTTTGCGTCCGGCTCCGTCAGAAGCGCACGGCCGTCCTCGGAGCGCAATTCGACTCTACCGTTGGTTAGAGCGATCGATTTCACATGCGGGTTGAAACCTCGTGAATACAGCCGCGGCCAAAGACTCGGCTTGCCGATAGGTGTGTAGGCGATGCTCATCCAGTCCCATATCAGGTACTTTTCAGCCAGGTCGAAGGTTGAGAACCTTGCAGTGTCATTACGCCTATGCCCACGGTCGTCGACGGTATCGACTATCCACCAGCGGCCACTCTGACGGAGGTGTAGGGAAGAATCGGCGGTAGCGAATAAGATCGCGCAGTCTGCACAATTGGTCGAAACCGATACCGGATCGCCTCCTAGCCATTTGGCGAACCGGTACCATCGTTCCGTCAGGCGAGAAAAATCCGCCGGGCCACGTTTCGGCGAGTTACGCGCATATTGGAACATCTTCAACTTTCCGATGTCCTTCGCCTACTCTCCGGCGGCGCCGAAATACTTGTTTGCAAGCGATTTTGCGAGGTTGAGAAGTGCTTCACAGGATTGAGCGGCCCTCGCATCGTCAAAAAGGTCCTCTATTCGCTCCGCGTTATCCCGAATCCACCCCACCATCGCCTCCGGAGATACAGTGTTTGTCTCATCGTAGCCATCCAGGTACTGTCGAATAAGCGATGCGCGGAACCAGTTGTCGGGTTGTGCGGCTAGCTTGGTCGGTGCGAAGGTAAAGCCAATTTGACCTCGATCATTAGAGATATGCCAAATGAGCAGTGGCCCGGTCATGGTCAATGATGCATTGATGGTTGGATTTCCGGATGTCGTTGAATCGGTGATGTGATAACGCGGGTCCAAGTAGAGGAAGCTCAGGTATTGCAGATAGAACTGCAGCAGTGTTTTCACTTTACCGGCCTCCTTCAATCGGCGGTAGAAGTACATTTTCGCCCGCCCGCTGATATCCATGTGCCTCGAGATAGCGTACTTCTGCAGCCGTGAAAGTATCGGGGCCAACGCGATAGAACGGGACCGACAACGTGATCTTATCGCCATTTGCGATTGCGACGTCGAGTACATGTTGATTCGCGGCCAGCCGCTGGACGTCGGTGGCTGCATCCCATGCATCCCCGATATCGAAGTAGCTGGCTCCGCGTTGTTCCGCCACCTCGATGTAGGAAGGTCCCCCTGTCGAGGGCTTGAACGGGCCGAGCACGGTTTCACCGCTCCCGGTCAGGTGTTGCTCAGACAGCGCCCGCAACTCCGGCGTCATGTAGTCGAGGGGGTTGTGGAGGGTGAACTCCGGGTGGGCTGGGTCGATCACGACCGGTGGGGCACCGTCCGGTGCTACCGGCACATGCGGTCCCGCCGGAGGTCCGGCATCGGGCGGAAGCTCACCTCCGCCACCACCCCCCGGGTGCGGCGTATGCTCCACCACGGGCGCGGGACCGGGGTGGGTGCCCGGCACCGGTTCCCCGCTCACGCCGGAAGTTGGCGAGCCATGCGGGCTCAGGTCCTCTTCGGCACTTGCCGCGCGCTCCTCCGCACCGACCAATGCGCGAGGAAAAACATTTTCGCCGGTCACGCCCTCAATCGCTTCGCGAGTGAAAAGCGTCTTCAGCCCCTGCCAGGCCACCTGACCGCCCGCCTTCAGCACAGCGCCGCCGCCGACCGCGGTGGTGATCGCGCTCCACAACGGCTCAGGGGTGGCTACCACCTTCCCGGGATCCAGCGTGCGCATGCCGGTCAACTTGCCACCGCTGAAGGCGTAGGACGTGCCCATGGCCTGATCGAAGAACTCACCCGTGCCGTCCTTGAGTTGCCCGTAGACCTGCACCGGCTGTCCATCCACGGTGTGGGTGAACATGAAATGACCGTCGGGAGCGATCGTGATCGACGCGGGGTCGACGTCCCTGTAGTCGGGGATCTTGCCCAGGTCGTCGAGCGCGTGAGCGAGGTCCTCCTTGAGCTTGGGCAGCCTCCCGCTCGCGGCCTCGCCCTCGGGCGACCCCGGGCCGTGGGTATAGAGGTCGGCCATCGCCTTGTTCAGGGCATCCTGCGCGGCACGCACCTTGCCCATTTGATCCACCACCGCCTGGTCGGTGATCCGGCGCAGGTCGGCCAGCGCCTGCAGCTGGGCCTCGGTTGGCTTCGGTGAGCCGTCGGCGTCGAGATCGTGAAGGCGAGCCGGATCGTAGCCCTCGATTCGTAGGTTGGTCAGTGAGTTCCGCAAGCCATCGGAGTAGCCATTCCGTATCGAATTGAGCTGTGCCAGTGCGGCTTTGGTGTCATCGATGGCATCCCTCTCGCAATTGCGGATGAGGGCATCGAGGGTGTGCCGGTCCTCCGCGCTCAGGTTGCCGGATCGTTCCATTGCGACGGCCTGCCCGATCAAGTCGTCGAGTGTTTGCAACTGGTTCTCGAGGGTCGCGATCTGTCCCGCCGCGGCCTTCTGCGCCTCGGCTAAGGAGGCCGCGATACTTTCCAGGTCGACGCCGATCTTGGGCAGCTGAAGCGACTGGGCACCAAGCGACTGCGTCACCCGTTGCACATCGGCGGAGTCGGTGATCGGATTGCCGCCGCCGCCCTGGCGATTCCATGCGGCGTCGAAGCGGTTGCGCGCTTGCTCGAAGGCGTGCTGGGCCTCGTCGGTGCATCGGCCCGCTCGGTGGAAGGCCTCGGCGAGCGAGGAGATCTCCCCGGGCCTGCCGGCTTGCAAGCTTCGGTTGATTGCCCACGGATCACCGCCGGCCTCGGCGATCAGCGCCGCAATGCTTATGTAGCGCAGCTGCATCGCATCACCCGTAGCTGCGCAGCGCCACACGCCGCGACGACCATTGCCACCCCTCCTGAGCTGGCAATTACGCTACTAACGCGATAGCAGACGTCAATTCACTGCCGCGGCCAAGCGCGCAGGGCTCGGCACAACATGGCGGAAAACACGAAGGCCACGAACTCCTCGAGTCCGTGACCTCAGCGCATCGGTTCGGAGAACCGCTCAAATGTGGGCGAAGGGGGACTTGAACCCCCACGTCCCGAAGGACACTGGCACCTGAAGCCAGCGCGTCTGCCATTCCGCCACTCGCCCGGAAAAACAACCGATGGACCATACCACTCTAATGGCCGCGTCCCCCAACCCGCCTGGTCGGGCCCGGACGCCGTGGGGCGCTGGGAGACAACGCGTCTGAGCAGGGCCGACCAAGTTCTCAGAGTTTCGACGGTGCCGCGCCGTCGCGCTGTCCCGATAACATGCTGGGGTGAGGGACACGCGCCGAATCGTTTGCCGCGCGCCAGCGGCATGCTGCGGCAAGTGCATGCGAACGGCGGAGCATGAGTAGCCAACGAGGGTTGGCCGCGCGGATCGAGCGCAAGCTCGAGGCCACCGTCGACAACGCGTTCGCCCGCGTCTTCGGCGGATCGATCGTTCCGCAGGAAGTCGAGGCGCTCCTGCGCCGCGAAGCCCGCGACGGCGTCCAGAAACTCCACGGCAATCGGCTTTTGGCCCCCAACGAATACATCATTACCCTCGGTAGGCACGACTTCGAGAAGGTGGGCGCCGACCCTGATCTCACGTCGGGTGCTTTCGGTAGGTACTTGGTCGACTACATCCATGAACAGGGGTGGGAAACGTATGGTGATGTGGTCGTCCGGTTCGAGCGGTCGTCGGATTTGCGTACCGGGCAGTACCGCGCCCGCGGTGCTGTCAATCCCGATGTGCAGCCCCGCCCGACGGTCCACGATCCCGTCCCGCCACAATCAAATAGTGCGTTCGGCGCAGAACGAGGAGTAGCACCAATGACTGACGATTCGAGCTACCGCCCTCCGGGGCCGGGGCGGCCTGGCGACGAGTACTACGACGAGCGCTACGCGCGCCCGCAGGACGACGCGCGCGCCGGTGACCAGCCGCAGGGCGGCCCTGACCCGCGCGCGGGGTACCCGCCCGAGCAGGGCGGCTACCCGCCGCAGCAGGGCTACCCGCCGCCACGCCACCCCGAGCAGGGCGGCTATCCGGAGCAGGGCGGCTACCAAGGTCAGGGCGGCTACCCCGATCAGCGCGGCTACCAAGGCCCCGGCGGCGGCTATCCCGACCAGCGCGGCTACCAAGATCAAGGGGGCTACCCCGACCAGCGCGGCTACCAAGGCCCCGGCGGCGGCTATCCCGACCAAGCTCAGGGCGGGCCCCCACCGCAGTATGAGCAGCGTCCTCCCGCGCCCACGGGATACGGCGGCCAAGGCTACGACCAGGGCTACCGTCAGGGCGGCGGCTACGCCCCGCCGCCCGGGGGAGGCCAGCAGGGTTATGGCGGCTACGGCGATTACGGCCGCGGGCCGGCCCGCCAAGACGAGGGCTACGCTCCGCCCGAGCAGCGGCAGGCCTATCCGGAGCAGGGCGCCGGCTATGAGCAAGGCGCCGGCTATGAGCAAGGCGGCGGCTACGAGCAGGGCTACCAACAGGGCGGCGGCTACGGCCGGCAGGAGTACGGGGCCGGCGACTACACGCAGTATGCCGAGAACGTGCCGGCCGGGGGATACCCCGGTCAGGCCGGCGGATACCCCGAGACCGCCCACCGCGACTACGAGTACGGCCAGCAAGCCGAGTACGCCCAGCCGAGCGAGTACGGCCAGCCCGCCGACTACGGGCAGCCGGCGGACTACGGCCAGCAGGCCGGCGGTTACGGCGCTTACGGCGCCGGCGGTTACGGCGCGGCCGGAACGACGGTCACCCTGCAGCTCGACGACGGCAGCGGCCGCACCTACCAGCTGCGTGAGGGTTCCAACATCGTGGGCCGTGGACAAGACGCGCAGTTCCGGTTGCCCGACACCGGCGTCTCCCGGCGTCACCTCGAGATCCGCTGGGACGGGCAGGTGGCGCTCCTGTCGGACTTGAACTCCACCAACGGCACCACCGTCAACAACGCGCCGGTTCAGGAATGGCAGTTGGCGGACGGCGACGTGATCCGCCTGGGTCATTCGGAGATCATCGTCCGGATCCACTAAACCCGCTGGGCTCAACGCTGCCGTGCTTCGCCCCGCGTCGACCGCCGTCCAAGTATCGTGACGTTGCCGATGTGCTCGGGGTCACGGGCGCCAGGGGGACGCTGGATTTCGGGGCCAGGACGGAAAGGACGCCAGATGCAGGGACTCGTACTGCAGCTGACGCGCGCCGGATTTCTAATGTTGTTATGGGTATTCATCTGGTCCGTGTTGCGAATTCTGCGGACCGATATCTACGCGCCCACCGGGGCCGTCATGGTGCGCCGCGGCTTGGCGCTGCGCAGCACCCTGCTGCCCTCGCGGCAACGCAGGCACGCGGCGCGCTACCTGGTGGTCACCGAGGGCGCGTTGGCGGGGGCGCGCATCACACTCAGCGGGCAGCCGGTGTTGATCGGAAGAGCTGACGACTCGACGCTCGTGCTGACCGACGATTACGCCTCGACGCGGCACGCCCGCCTATCGCAGCGCGGTTCGGAATGGTACGTCGAGGATCTAGGATCGACCAACGGCACTTACCTTGACAGGGCAAAGGTGACGACTGCGGTACGAGTTCCGATAGGGACGCCGATTCGGATCGGCAAAACGGCGATCGAGTTGCGCCCGTGACCCTGGTCCTGCGATATGCCGCGCGCAGCGACCGCGGCCTGGTGCGCTCCAACAACGAAGACTCCGTATACGCCGGCGCGCGGCTCCTCGCGCTGGCCGACGGGATGGGCGGTCACGCCGCCGGCGAGGTGGCCTCCCAGTTGGTGATCGCCGCACTGGCCCACCTCGACGACGATGAGCCCGGCGGCGACCTGCTGGCCAAGCTCGACGCCGCGGTGCGCTCGGGCAACGCGGCCATCGCGGCGCAAGTGGAGGCCGAGCCCGAGCTCGAGGGGATGGGCACCACGCTCACCGCAATATTGTTCGCGGGCGACCGAATCGGGTTGGTGCACATCGGCGACTCGCGCGGCTATCTGCTGCGTGACGGCGAACTGACGCAGATCACCAAGGACGACACGTTCGTCCAAACCCTGGTCGACGAAGGGCGGATCACCCGGGAAGAGGCGCACAGCCACCCGCAGCGGTCGCTGATCATGCGCGCGCTGACCGGTCATGAGGTCGAGCCCACGTTGACCATGCGCGAGGCGCGCGCCGGTGACCGCTACCTGCTCTGCTCCGACGGGCTCAGCGACCCGGTAAGCGACGAGACCATCCTCGAGGCGCTGCAGATTCCCGACGTCGCCGAAGCCGCCTACCGCCTCATCGAGTTGGCGCTGCGCGGCGGCGGGCCGGACAACGTGACCGTGGTGGTGGCCGACGTCGTCGACTACGACTACGGCCAGACCCAGCCGATCCTGGCTGGAGCTGTTTCCGGGGACGACGACCAGATGACGTTGCCCAACACCTCCGCGGGCCGCGCCTCGGCGATCAGACCGCGCGAAGAGGCAGCGAAACGGGTTGCGCCGCAACCGGAAACGCCGAGCCGGCCGCGGTGGCCCCGTCGGCGGATGTTCTTCGTGGTGACGCTGGCGGTGCTGTTCGCCCTTTCCGGACTGGCCATCGGATGGTGGGTGATTCAGCGCAACTATTACGTCACCGAGTACGACGGCAAAGTTTCGATCGTCCGCGGAATCCAAGGGTCCTTGCTCGGCGTGCCCCTGCAGCAGCCGTACCTGGTGGGCTGCCTGACCGCGCGCAACGAACTCTCCCTGATCAGCTACGGCCAATCCGACCACTCGAACTGTCAGCTGATGACGTTGCGGGACTTGCGCCGTCCCGGCCAGGTCCAGGTTCAGACCGGACTGCCGGGCGGCAGCCTGGATCAAGCCGAGTCACAGCTGCGTCAACTGCTCGCCGAATACCTGCTGCCCACCTGCCCGTCCCCGCGCGCCACGTCACCGCCGGGGCAGCCGGCCCCCGGGAGCGGCACCCCCGAGTCCAGTGTCGCGACATCTCCAGCACCGACCACGCCACCGACCACCGCCCCTCCCGGCTCCAGCACCCCAGCTCCTACCAGTGCCACAAGCGGCCCCGCGCCCTCGTCGCAGGCGGGCCCCACGACCACATCTCAGACGGTCACCGCGCTTCCAGCGCCTCCACTTCAACCGGGCATCGACTGCCGGACGGTGGCATGACGACCCAACTCCAGCCGCCCGTCGCGGTCACGCCTCCGCTGCCCACCCGTCGCAACGCCGAGCTGCTGCTGCTGTGCTTCGCCGCAGCGATCACCGTCGCGGCGTTATTGATCGTCGAGGCAAACCAGGACCGTGTCTTGCGCTGGAACGTCATCAGCTACGGGCTGATATTCCTGCTCGTGTTCGGCTCCGCGCACCTGGCCATCAGACGGTTCGCCCCATATACCGATCCGCTGCTGTTGCCAATTGTGGCTCTGCTCAATGGACTTGGGCTAGTGATGATCCATCGGCTCGACCTCGTCAACAGCCAGACAAGCGGCCGCAATCATCCCAGCGCCACCCAGCAGTTGATGTGGACGGTGGTCGGCGTGGTCACGTTCGCGCTCGTGGTCACGTTTCTCAAAGACCATCGACAGTTGGCTCGCTACGGCTATATATGCGGCATCACCGGCCTGGTGCTGTTGGTGATTCCCGCGCTGCTGCCGGCTTCGCTGTCCGAACAGAACGGCGCAAAGATCTGGATCCGCCTCCCCGGCTTTTCCATTCAGCCCGCCGAATTCTCCAAAATCCTGTTGCTGATCTTCTTTTCCGCCGTGTTGATCGCCAAGCGGGGGCTATTCACCAGCGTAGGAAAGCATTTCATGGGTCTAACCCTGCCGCGCCCGCGAGACCTCGCGCCGCTGCTGGGCGCCTGGGTGGCCTCGATCGGTGTGATGGTCTTCGAGAAGGACCTCGGCACCTCGTTGTTGCTTTACGCGTCGTTCCTGGTGGTGGTTTACCTTGCGACGCAACGGATCAGCTGGGTGCTGATCGGCCTGGTGCTGTTCGCAGTGGGCAGCGTCATCGCCTACTTCATCTTCGCCCACGTCCGGGTCCGCGTGCAGATGTGGTGGGACCCGTTTTCCGACCCCGACGGCAACGGCTACCAGATCGTGCAGTCGCTGTTCAGCTTCGCCACGGGTGGAATCTTCGGCACCGGGCTCGGCAACGGTCAGCCGGACACCGTGCCGGCCGCGTCGACCGACTTCATCATCGCCGCATTCGGTGAAGAGCTCGGGCTCGTCGGGCTCGCCAGCATCTTGATGCTCTACACCATCGTCATCATCCGCGGCATGCGCACCGCGATCGCGACGCGAGACAGCTTCGGCAAGTTACTGGCCGCGGGCCTCGCCTCCACCCTGGCCATCCAGCTGTTCATCGTCGTCGGCGGCGTCACCCAACTCATCCCGCTGACGGGCCTGACCACACCGTGGATGTCCTACGGCGGATCGTCGCTCCTGGCGAACTACATACTGCTGGCGATCCTGGCTCGCATCTCCAACAGCGCCCGCCACCCCCTGCGCGGACGCGACCGCAAGGATTCCCCGATCGCGGCGGCCAAGACCGAGGTGATCGAGAAGGTATGAACACCTCTCTGCGCCGCATCTCGGTCACCGTCATGGCGTTGATCGTTCTGTTGCTGCTCAACGCCACCATGACGCAGGTGTTCGCCGCCGACTCGCTGCGCGCCGACCCGCGCAATCAGCGCGTGCTGCTGGACGAGTACTCGCGCCAACGCGGGCAGATCATCGCCGGCGGCCAACTGCTGGCCTACTCGGTGGCCACCGACAGCCGGTTCCGCTTCCTGCGGGTGTATCCCAACCCGTCGGTGTACGCGCCGATCACCGGCTTCTACTCCCTGCGTTATTCGAGCACCGGCTTGGAGCGCGCCGAGGATGCGCTGCTGAACGGATCCGACGAGCGGCTGTTCGGCCGCCGCCTGGCCGATTTCTTCACCGGCCGCGACCCCCGGGGCGGCAACGTCGACACCACAATCCGGCCGCGGGTCCAGCAAGCGGGGTGGGACGCAATGCAGCAGGGCTGCGGCGGGCCGCCGTGCAAGGGCGCCGTGGTCGCCCTCGAACCGTCCACCGGCAAGATCCTGGCCATGGTGTCATCGCCGTCGTATGACCCCAACCTGCTCGCGTCGCACGATCCTCAAGTGCAGGCGCAAGCATGGCAGCGGCTGCGCGACGACCCCGACAACCCGCTGACCAACCGCGCCATCTCGGAGACCTATCCGCCCGGTTCCACTTTCAAAGTCGTCACCACCGCGGCGGCGCTTGAGGCCGGGGCGACCGACGCCGAACAGCTCACCGCCGCTCCGTCAATCGCTCTGCCCGACAGCACCGCGACGTTGGAGAACTATGGCGGCCAGCCCTGCGGCAGCGAGGCCACGGTGTCGCTCAAGCAAGCGTTCGCCCTGTCGTGCAACACCGCCTTCGTGCAACTCGGCATGCACACCGGCGCCGACGCGTTGCGCAGCATGGCGCGCGCGTTCGGCCTGGACTCCACGCCGAGCGTCATCCCGCTGCAGGTCGCCGAATCGACCGTCGGAATCATCCCGGACGCCGCCGCCCTGGGCATGTCCAGCATCGGCCAGAAGGATGTCGCGCTGACACCGCTGGAGAACGCCGAGATCGCCGCGACCATCGCGAACGGCGGGGTACAGCTGCAGCCTTACCTGATCGACAGCCTCAAAGGGCCCGATTTGGCCAACATCAGCACCACCGTTCCCTATCAGCAGCGCCGCGCGGTGTCGCCCCAGGTCGCCGCTAAGCTAACAGAGCTGATGGTCGGCGCCGAGAAGGTCGCACAGCAGAAAGGGGCCATTCCCGGCGTGCAGATCGCATCGAAGACTGGTACCGCAGAGCATGGCACCGATCCGCGTAATACGCCGCCGCACGCGTGGTACATCGCCTTCGCGCCCGCGCAGACGCCGAGAGTCGCCGTGGCAGTGTTGGTGGAGAATGGCGGCGACCGCCTGTCCGCGACGGGAGGTGCACTCGCCGCGCCGATCGGACGGGCTGTGATCCAAGCCGCGCTACAGGGAGGACCATGAGCCCGCGAGTTGGTGTGACGCTGTCTGGCAGATACCGCCTGCAGCGCCTGATCGCCACCGGCGGCATGGGCCAAGTGTGGGAGGCGGTGGACAGTCGGCTCGGCCGGCGCGTGGCGGTCAAGGTGCTCAAGCAGGAGTTCTCCCAGGATCCGGAATTCATCGAGCGGTTCCGCGCCGAGGCGCGCACCACCGCGATGCTCAACCACCCCGGCATCGCCCAGGTCCACGACTATGGCGAGAGCCAGCTGGACGGGGAGGGCCGCACCGCCTACCTGGTGATGGAGCTGGTCAACGGCGAGCCGCTGAACTCGGTGCTCAAGCGCACCGGCCGGCTGTCGTTGCGGCACGCGCTGGACATGCTCGAACAGACCGGTCGTGCGCTGCAGGTCGCGCACGCGGCCGGTCTGGTGCACCGCGACGTCAAGCCGGGAAACATCCTGATCACGCCGACGGGCCAGGTGAAGATCACCGACTTCGGTATCGCCAAGGCCGTCGACGCGGCGCCCGTCACGCAGACGGGGATGGTGATGGGAACCGCCCAGTACATCGCCCCCGAGCAGGCCCTGGGTCATGACGCGACTCCCGCCAGCGACGTGTACTCGCTGGGAGTCGTCGGCTACGAGGTCGTCTCGGGGAAGCGGCCGTTCACCGGTGACGGTGCCCTGACAGTGGCGATGAAGCACATCAAGGAGCCCCCGCCGCCGCTGCCCGCGGAGCTGCCGCCCAACGTGCGCGAGCTGATCGAGATCACGCTGGTCAAGAACCCGGCGATGCGCTACCGCAGCGGCGGGCCGTTCGCCGACGCCGTTGCGGCGGTGCGGGCCGGCCGCCGGGCGCCGCGCCCCAGCCAGTCGCCCCCGCCCGGGCGGGCGTCGCCGGCGGCCATTCCGTCGAGCCCGACCACCAGGGCGGCCGCTGTGTCCAGCACCCGGGCCGCGGCGCCGCGCCGATCCCGGCCCGCCACCGGGGGCCATCGGCCACCCCCGGCCCGGCGCACCTTCTCGTCGGGCCAGCGCGCGTTGTTGTGGGCCGCCGGAGTGCTGGGGGCGCTGGCGATCATCATCGCGGTGCTCATCGTCATCAATTCCCGCGCCGATACCCAGCAGGCACCGCCGCCGCCGACGGTCACCGACACCGGGACTCCGCCGGCGCCGCCGGCCACCAACACCCCGAGCGGTGCCGCGTCCGGCCCCGTGCTGCGGCTGAATTGGACGGATCGCGGGACGATAGGTAATTCTGGACTGCAACGAGGGCCGGCCGAATACGGGCGGGTTGAACCACTGACGCCCAGCGCGTCACCGGCCCGACACGAGATACCACGATGACCACCCCTCAGCACCTGTCTGACCGCTATGAACTGGGCGAAATCCTCGGCTTCGGGGGTATGTCCGAGGTTCACCTGGCCCGCGACGTCCGGTTACACCGCGATGTAGCGGTCAAAGTGCTGCGCGCCGACCTGGCCCGCGATCCCAGCTTCTATCTCCGGTTCCGTCGCGAGGCCCAGAACGCCGCCGCGCTCAACCACCCGTCCATCGTCGCGGTGTACGACACCGGCGAGGCGGAGACCCCGACGGGTCCGCTGCCCTACATCGTCATGGAGTACGTCGACGGCGTCACCCTGCGCGACATCGTGCACACCGACGGCCCGTTACCCCCTCGCCGGGCGATCGAGATCATTGCCGACGCGTGCCAGGCGCTGAACTTCAGCCACCAAAACGGCATCATCCACCGCGACGTCAAGCCGGCCAACATCATGATCAGCAACACCAACGCGGTCAAGGTGATGGACTTCGGCATCGCGCGGGCGATCGCGGACAGCGGCAACAGCGTCACCCAGACCGCGGCGGTGATCGGGACGGCGCAGTACCTCTCGCCCGAACAGGCCCGCGGCGACAGCGTCGATGCCCGGTCCGACGTCTACTCGCTGGGCTGTGTGCTCTACGAAATCCTCACCGGCGAACCGCCTTTCACCGGGGACTCGCCCGTCGCGGTCGCGTACCAGCACGTGCGCGAGGACCCGATTCCGCCGTCGCAGCGGCACGAGGGCATCTCTGCCGACCTCGACGCGGTCGTGCTCAAGGCGTTGGCCAAGAACCCGGACAACCGCTACCAGACCGCGGCCGAGATGCGCGCAGACCTGGTGCGGGTGCACAACGGCGAACCGCCCGAGGCGCCCAAGGTGCTCACCGACGCCGACCGCAGCGGCCTGATCGCCTCCGGCGCCAACCAGCCCGGGCCGCGCACCGATCCGCTGCCCCGGCAACCCCTTCGACGCGTCGACGACGGCGACGGCGGGGGGGTCGGCCGGTGGATCGTCGCGGTCGCCGCGCTGGCGGTGCTGACGATCGTCGTCGTCATCGCCTTCAACACCTTCGGCGGCACCACCCGCGATGTCCAGGTCCCCGACATGCGGGGCCAAGTGTCCGCCGACGCGATTGCCGCGCTGCAGAATCGCGGCTTCAAAACGCGTACCTTGCAGAAGCCCGACTCTACGATCCCGCCCGACCATGTCATCAGCACCGATCCCGGCGCGAACGCGTCGGTCGGCGCCGGCGACGAGATCACGATCAACGTTTCGACGGGTCCCGAGCAGCGCGAGGTGCCCGATGTCTCCTCGCTGAGCTACTCCGACGCGGTCAGCAAGCTCAAAGCCGCGGGATTCAGCAAATTCAAGCAGGCCAATTCTCCGTCGAGTCCCGAGTTGCTGGGCAAGGTGATCGGCACCAACCCGCCGGCCAACCAGACGTCCGCGATCACCAACGTGATCACCGTCATCGTCGGCTCCGGCCCCGAGACCAAGCAGGTGCCGGACGTCGCCGGTCAGACCGTCGACGTCGCACAGAAGAACCTCACGGTCTATGGCTTCACCAAGGTCACCCAGGCACAGGTGGACAGCACCCGTCCCGCCGGCGAGGTGATCGGCACCAATCCGCCCAAAGGTCAGACAGTTCCGGTGGATTCGGTGATCGAACTGCAGGTGTCCAAGGGCAACCAGTTCGTGATGCCCGACCTGAGCGGCATGTTCTGGACGGACGCCGAGCCGCGGTTACGGGCGCTGGGCTGGACCGGCGTGCTGGACAAGGGCCCGGACGTCGACGCGGGCGGCTCCCAGTCGCACCGGGTGGTCTATCAGAACCCGCCGGCCGGCACCGGCTGCAACCGGGACGGGATCATCACGCTGAAGTTCGGCCAGTAGCCGCGGGATCGGCCGGGAGATAGGGCTGCACCGCCGCCCGGACCTCGTTCTCGAGCCGGCGCACCAGCGTGTCGTTGCGGGCCCATCCGCAGTAGGCCAGCCAGTTGGCCAGCATGCGGTGGCCGCCCTCGGTCAGGATCGACTCGGGATGGAACTGGACCCCGTGGATCGGCAACTCCCGGTGGCGCACACCCATGATGACGCCGCCGCGGGTACGGGCCGTCACCTCCAGCACCGGCGGAAGCGACTCCGGAAGTATGGTCAGCGAGTGGTAGCGGGTCGCCGTGAAGGGATCTGGAAGTCCTTGCAGCACACCGGCGTTGGTGTGAAAGACGCTGCTGGTCTTGCCGTGCAGCAGTTCGGGGGCCCGGTCCACGGTCGCGCCGAAGGCGACGCCGATGGCTTGGTGGCCGAGGCAGACTCCGAGTAGCGGGGTGCGCTCCGCGGCGCACGCGTTCACCAGTCCGATGGACGCACCCGCGCGTTCCGGGGTGCCCGGGCCGGGGCTGAGCAGCACACCGTCGAACCGCTGGGCGATGGCGGCCTCGTCGGAGAGTCTGGCGTCGTCGTTGCGCCACACCTCGGCCTCGACGCCCAGCTGGCCGAGGTACTGCACCAGGTTGAACACGAAGCTGTCGTAGTTGTCGACGACCAGGATCCGCACCGTGCCAGGTTACCGTCCGGCCGAAATCAGTAGCCGATGGTTCCCATGGGCTGCGCGAAATGCAGCCGATCGGGCTCGGTGTGGCCGACGATCTGCACGTCCGGTTTGACCTCTTCGCGGTAGCCCAGCCCGAATCGGACCACGTACTGGCGGTACAGGGTGACCAGGGGAGCGGCGGCCAGGGCGGCCTGCATGGTGGCCGCGTTGCCGATCGCGGTGATCGTGTAGGGCGGGCTGTAGGTCCGGCCGTTGAGCAGCAGCGTGTTGCCGACGCAGCGGGGCACCGAGGTGGCGATGATGCGCTGGTCCTGCATCTGGATCGCCTCGGCGCCGGCGCTCCACAAGGCGTTGAGCACCGCCTCGATGTCCTGCTGATGCACCACCAGGTCGTCGGGGGACGCATCCCGCGGGAAGCGGCCGTTGGCGTCGCGCGGCGCGTCCTCCAGGGTGACGGTCAGCCCCGGGCCGTGCACCGGGTTCATCCCCGCCTCGGCGGCCAGCTCGGCCGAGCGGCGCAGCATTGCCGCCAACGCCCGATCCGAGGACCGGCCGTGCGCGGCGTCGATCTTGCCGGCCAGCTCGTCGCGCTGGGCGTTCAGGTGATTCACCGAGGCCTGGGCCTCCCGGACCAGGTCGACCAACCGGGGCGCGTCGCTGCGGCGGATCTCGGCGCCGCCGGACACCCCGTGCGTGGCAGCCAGGAGCAATCCGGCCAGCAGGCACACCACCGGGACGCCGAAGCGCCAGGGTGACCGGCCTCCGTCGCTCATCTGCTCTCCAATTTCCTGGTCGCCGTGCCAGGTGGGTTAGTCTCGTAGCCAAGCTGTGCGTGCAGCTGCGGTCGTTATCGTTGCACCCCGTCCCGCTCACCGTCTTGTTGAGGTAATCATGCCCAAGTCCAAGGTCCGCAAGAAGAATGACTTCACCGTCAGCGCGGTCAGCCGCACGCCGGTGAAGGTGAAGGTCGGGCCGTCGAGCGTGTGGTTCGTCGCCTTGTTCGTCGGTCTCATGCTGATCGGATTGGTCTGGCTGATGGTCTTCCAGCTGGCGGCCGTCGGGAGTCAGGCGCCCGCCGCGCTCAACTGGATGGCACAACTGGGGCCGTGGAACTACGCCATCGCGTTCGCTTTCATGATCACCGGTTTGTTGCTGACGATGCGCTGGCACTGAGCACGACCAGCGGCCGAATGAATTCATTTTTGGGTTGCCTCGTTACTGCGCCAGCAACATTGCCGCCACCCAATCACACGCGTGTGATTTATCCCCACTGTTGATAGCGTCTGTGGATAACTCCATAGGCCGTGGTGGGAGGGCCTGAGCGGCGCATGCAGCAAACACAATGGGAGCCGCGTGTCCCCGGAATTGCTGGTTGTGGCCTTGCCGGGCTGCTGATGGCTATCGCGTCTGTGACCGTGGTCACAGACGCGCCGGGGCGCATTCTGACGGGGATTGCCGCGGTGGGTCTGATCTTGTTTGCGGGCGCGACGTGGCGCGCGCGGCCCAAGCTGGCAATTACCGCCGACGGCTTGGCGCTCCGGGGATGGTTCCGGACGCAGTTATTACGGCCGTCCGACATCAAGATCATCCGGATCACCGAGTTCCGCCGCTACGCACGCAAGGTGCGGCTGCTCGAGGTCGAGACGGCCGACGACAGCCTGGTGCTCTTCTCTCGGTGGGACCTCGGGACGGACCCGCTCGAGGTGCTCGACGCGCTGACGGCCGCCGGTTACGCGGGCCGAAACCCGCGTTGAGCGGACCGGGAAGGGCCGGGCTTAGGAGATCGTGATCGACTCGATGACGACCGGCTCGGTGGGGCGGTCGTTACTGTCGGTGGACGTCGTCGAGATCGCCTCGACAACCCGCTGCGACTCCGGGTCGGTGACTTCGCCGAAGATGGTGTGCCGGCGGTTCAGGTGCGGGGTCTTGCCGACCGTGATGAAGAACTGGGAGCCGTTGGTGCCCGGACCCGCGTTCGCCATCGCCAGCAGGTACGGCTTGTCGAATTGCAGTTCGGGGTGGAACTCGTCGGCGAACTTGTAGCCCGGGCCGCCGCGACCCGTTCCGGTCGGGTCGCCGCCCTGGATCATGAAGCCCTGAATCACCCGGTGAAAGACCGCGCCATCGTAGAACGGACCGGAGGAGCCACCCGAGGCGTTCTGGGTCGAGTACTCCTTGGTGCCCTGGGCCAGGCCAACGAAGTTGGCGACGGTCTTGGGTGCGTGGTTTCCGAACAGAGCGACTTTGATGTCGCCGCGGTTGGTGTGCAGCGTGGCGGTAGCGGTCTGAAAGGGGCTGTTGGTCACGGCATGAGAGTCTGCCACTCCGCGCCGGGATGCCCGCACCCGGTGTCACCCCGAGCCGGGCGACGACCGAAAAGGCGGCGCGCGCAGAACAGTTCCGCCGGCATCCCTATGCTGGCAGTCTGTTCGAGTACCCACGAGCCGGTCCCGCGACGGGCTTGCCCGGCGGCGCAGAAAGGCGGCAGATGAGCGCGAAGGCGGAATCCCGGCTGACCCCGCGCGAGCGACTCGCTCGCGGGCTGACCTACTCGACGCTGGGCCCGGTGGACGTCACCCGGGGGATCGTCGGCCTGAGCGCCCAGTCAGCGCAGTCGACCGCGGCGCAGATTCGTCGCAAATATCAAGAGGGGCGCCTCGCCAAGGAACTCGCCGCTGCCCAGGAAACCCTTGCGCAGGAGCTGGCCGCCGCGCAGGAGGTCGTTTCGAACCTGCCTCAGGCGCTGCAGGACGCGCGGCGCGCACAGCATCGGGCCAGGCGCCCGTTGGTGTTCGCGGGAGCGGCCGTTGTGGTCCTCGCCGGCGGCGCAGTCGCGTTCAGCCTGGTGCGGCGCTCGGTTCGCGCCAAGCCCCAAGAGCCGCAGTCCCGCCCGCCCAGCGTCGACGTGCAGCCGCGCCCCTGACGGCGGTCGGCCCTACCGCATCGCCTCGGCCCAGTCGGCGTGTCCTACGAAGCCAAGCGTCCTCGCCATGTCGCGGTAGCGATCTCGGAAACACGCGTAGGCGTCCGACTCGCCTCGCGCCCGCGCCATGAGGGCGCGCATCCGGTACAGCCAGATTTCACGTATCGCCAGGCCCTCATCGGCCGGTGCGGCGGCTAACCGCTCGATTGCCGCCTCGGCGTCGGCGACGTCACGGTCGCTTCCCCGGTCCAGCAATGTCTCCACCAGTACCCCCGTCGCCAGAATGCCCCAGGACAGCAGCTGCCCCCCGCGGGCGAGGTGGTCGACCGCGGCGGACATCAGCGGTATCGCTTCGTCATGCTCCCCGCGGCGCGCCGCCTGACGCGCCACGTAGACATCGATCATCGGTAGATCGCACAAGAAGTGGCCCCCGCGCACGAACACGTCGCGAACCCCCAACAACAGCCGCTGCCCGCGATCCCGGTCGGCATCCGTATCGCGGTGCAGCAGCGCAAGGCCTAAGGTCAGCCATGCCACACCCACCTGGAGGTTGTCGCCGGACCGTTCGGCGATCGCCAGCGCGTCCTGGATCTCGCGGACGACGGAATCGTCCGGCCGCAGCGCGCCGGCCGGTACCGCGGCCGTGTACACGTAGCTGACGACCGTGACGTAGGACAGCGAGTCGGCGCCGTGGGCCACCGCCAGGCCCCGCCGCTGATCGTCTCGCCAGCCGGCAAGGCCCAGCGCGTAGCGGGCGGTCGCCCGCTGCGCGTAGGCAAGCGCCAGGGGCGACCCGAAAAGAAAATTGCCCTTCGCGGGATCGCCGTCGGCCAGGTCGATCACCCGCTGGGACAAACGCAGCATCTCTGACCACTCGCCGCTTGCCATCTTCGCGCGGATCGGCGTGAAGGACAGCCCCACGGTCAGGGTCGGATCGCCGATGGACTCGATCAGGGCGATGGCTTCGGAGGCCAGCCGTGACGCCTCGCCCACCCTGTCCTGGAAGGCGTGGTCCACGACCAGCCCCGCCATCGCGATGGCCAGCGACGGCTTGTCGCCCGCGGCGCTGCACAACTTGCGCAACTCGTCGAACCGGTCGCCGACGTTGTTGACGTGCAACCGCCAGGCGATCCCGCACAACATGGTGCGAGGAGCAATGCACATGGCCGCCAGGTCCGGGTCATCGGCAGTCAATGCGTCGGCGATCGTCGTGGCGCTCTCCCAACTCAGACGCGCCGCGGCGATATCGCGGTACGTCGCCCACTTGGCCGCGCGCATGTGCCAGCCGTAGGCACCCCGCAGGTCACCCGCGGCTTCCAGATGTTCGGCGATCAGCGCGGCATTCTGGTCGGCCGATTCCGGCTCGCGGGCCTCGATAGCGGCGGCGAGCCGCCCGTGCATCTCCGCGCGATCGGATTTCAGTTGTGATTCATAGGCCACCGCCCGTATCAGCGGGTGGCGGAAGGCGAACTCGGCACCCGGGGTGAACCGGACCTGATCGATCAGCGCGGCGCTGAGCAGTGCGTCGAGGGCAGGGGCGTTGCCCACCGCAGCGAGTAACTCGGGGGTGAACCGCGACCCGATCACCGCGGCGGCGTTCAGCGTCTGCTTGGCATCCGGATCCAACCGATCGATCCGCGCCGCGATGGTTGCCTGCAGGCTGGCCGGTACGGTGACGTCGGCCACGTCTGTGCTGCAGGTGAATTCGCCGCGCTCGCCCTCGAGCACGCCGCGCTCGGCGAGCTCGTGAATCATCTCCTGCGCATAAAACGGGTTCCCGCCGGCCCGTTCGGCGACGAGCGCTTTGATTCCGGAG
Organism: Mycobacterium sp. E735; assembly: GCF_001666955.1. Taxonomy (NCBI): domain Bacteria; kingdom Bacillati; phylum Actinomycetota; class Actinomycetes; order Mycobacteriales; family Mycobacteriaceae; genus Mycobacterium; species Mycobacterium sp. E735. The sequence continues at coordinate 33,808 of NZ_LZIX01000244.1, forward strand.
ACCGACGGATCCGAGCCCAACAACTCGTCGAGCAGCGCAGCGGTTTCCGAATCACTCAAAGGGGCGAGCGAGATCGTTTGGGTGCCAGGGACTCTCGCCAAAGCGCCGTGATAGTCGGGGCGATAGGTGATCAGGACCATCGACGGCGTCTGGGGGATGACGGTGAGGAACTCGGCCAGCATCGAGTCGCTGACCTCATCGATCCAGTGCGCGTCCTCGATGACGTAGAGGACCGGTTGGGTGCGGTTCAGCGACAGGGAGTTGATCAATGCGGTCAGCCGACGCCGCCGCGCGTCGGGATGGATCGTGGGAGGCGGCGTCTCGGGGTCTCGAATGCCCATCAGGTCATAGAGCAGCAGCACGTCCTCGTCGGAGGCGTCGGGGAGGCCCGCGCGCACCTGTGCTCGCGCCGCCTCGTCGTCGAGCTCGGTGATCCGGGCGGCTTCGCGCAACAGTCCTGCCGCGACCAGGAAGGGGACATCGCTGGTGTGCGACTCGCAGTACACCGAGGACACTTCGACACCGCGCCGGCTGGCCATCGCGACAACTTCGTCAGCGAGTCGCGTCTTGCCGATACCCGGCGGCCCGGCAACGCAGACCACACATCCCCGCCCGCTCATCGATCGGTCTAAAAGCCCTGCGGCCGTTGTCACTTCGAGGTCACGCCCTACCAATGCGCCTTGGGGCAGGCCGGTTCGGCGGTGCCCGTCCGTCATGCGCAGCAGACGCCGGGCCAGCACCGGGCCGTCGCTGCCCTTGAAGCGCACCTCCTCGGGATCGCCTAGCTCGGTGGCGTGTTGGACGAGCCGGGCGGTCGACTCGCTGAGCATCACCCCACCCGGCGGTGCCACAGACTCCATCCGTTGGGCCATCCCGACTTGCTCGCCGATCGCGGTGTAGCGGAACGGACCGGACCCGATTTCGCCCGCTATCACCTGACCGGAGTTCAGTCCCACCCGCAACTGCAGGTCCACACCGTCGCGCTGTCGGACCTCGCCCGCCAGCCCCTTGATCTCCTCCTGAACCCCCAAGGCCGCCAGACAGGCGCGAACCGCGTGGTCCTCCATTGCTACGGGCGCCCCGAACACCGCCATGATTCCGTCACCGGTGAAGTTGTCCAGGGTGCCCCGGTAGTGCTGCACGACGTCGGTGCAGCGGTCGACAAGCTCGGCCATGATTTCTCGCAACCGCTCCGCACCGACGGCCGCGGCGATGTCCATGGAGTGCACCACGTCGGCGAACAGCACCGACACCTGCTTGTACTCCGCATGCGCGGCGGGCTGGGCAACCGGCGAACCACACCCGTGACAGAACCGCGCATTCTCGAGAAGCTCGGTGCCACACGCGTGGCACGCCGCTACGGCCGTCATCCGACCTCCGCCAATCCGGCCCCCTGCGTTTGCTGTGGTGATCAAAGAATAGGCCGTCGGGCACGGCGCGAGGGAGTGTTGGCTTCACACGGGGTGACGCCGACGCGAAGTCTCAAGACCCGGACGGATCAGTCCTTGGCAAAGCAGAACAACCGGTACGAAGCCTCGCCGTTCTCCAGACGCCGGTAGATCAGCGAACCGCGCCCCCCTGCATAGTCCTCGGCGATGCCGCGTACGAATGGGACGCTGGGCAGACGCCGGGTGATCTGGTCGAACAACCGATTCTGCTCGAGCCCGCGCATGACTTCCGCGTTGATCGTTGTCGCTGAAATCCGGCGCATCGCGATGCCGGCGAGGTCCGCTTCCCAGGAGGCGATCTCGTCGGCGTAGCGGATATCCGCGTACAGGAAATGCCCTCCCGGCCGCAGCACGCGTTTCACTTCGGCGAAGAACCGGCGCACGTCGCGGTAATTGATCGCGGCTTCGACATTGATCACCGCGTCGAAGGACCCCTCGGGAAAGGGCAGGCTTTCGGCGTTACCCTGCACGAAGTTCAGGCCGGGCAGACGGTGCCTCTTTTGGCAGAACGCTATGCCGACCGTATTGAGATCCAGGCCCGTGTAAGACGCCGGGTGCAGCGTCCGCATCAGATACGAGGCCCCACCGCCGTGGCCGCAACTGACTTCCAGCACATCCTTGCCGGTGAGATCCACCTGGGTCGCGGTGCGGTGATAGAGCTGGATGGGGAACCGGTCGGGCTCGTCGGAGGCCGCCAGCGGCAGGGCCATCGGCGGATCCTCCTCGTACCCGTAATTGAGGAATAGGACGTCATCTCTTGTGAGGAGACGGCTGAGGAACCGGTACCCGTATTTGAAGCGCAAATCCAACAGCGCCACCAAGATTGGCGTGCCGTTCAGCCGGCTGATGACGTTTTCTATAGGCGTACGTTGCAACTGCCCATCGTCTCGAGCCCAAAGCCGACGCAGTGTTAATGGCCCGGGTAACCTGACGCCCATGCTTAAGTGTCCCATTCCGACACTGCTGCGCGAACGCGCCAGTCTGCAGCCCAATCGGACAGCGTTCACGTTTATGGATTACGAGCGCGATCGCAACGGAATTGCCGAGAGCGTGACATGGTCACAGCTCTACCGGCGAGTGCTTGACGTCGCACAGGAGTTGAGGATTCACGGATCGCCGGGCGACCGCGCTGTGATCCTGGCGCCGCACGGGCTCGACTACATCGCCGCGTTCCTTGCGGCATTACAGGCAGGGCTGATTGCGGTTCCACTCGGTGGGGCCAGCGACGAACGCGTCGCCGCCGTACTGAAAGACACCGCACCCTCCGTCGTTCTCACGGTATCGTCCGCCGCAGGCGATGCCGCCCGGTACGTCGAGTCGGGGGCCGGGAGATCCGTTCCGTCGATCGTCGCGGTTGATTCGCTGGCTTCGGGCTCGAGGGCCGGGCCGCGCGGCCGGGTCGGCAGCGGGATCGACACCGTCTATCTGCAATACACGTCCGGGTCGACGCGCACCCCCGTCGGAGTGATGGTCTCCGACAGGAACATCCTGGCCAATTTCGAGCAGATCAACGCCGCCTTCTTCGGCGACCACGGCGGCGTTGCGCCACCGGACACCACCGTGGTGTCCTGGCTGCCCTTCTACCACGACATGGGGTTGCATCTCGGAATCATCTTTCCGGTGCTCACGGGATTCCACACCGTACTCACGACTCCAGTGGCGTTCCTGCAGCGGCCGGCCCGGTGGATTCAACTGCTGGCCGGCAACAGTCACGCACTTTCGGCAGGACCCAACTTCGCCTTCGAACTAGCCGCAAGAAAGGCCTCCGACGACGACCTGGCAGGGCTTGATCTCGGCAACGTGCTCAGCATCCTCAACGGCAGTGAGCGAGTCCAGCCCGCGACGCTGCGGCGCTTCACCGAGCGATTCGCCACCTTCGGCCTCCAGGACCGGGTGTTGCGGCCCTCATACGGAATGGCGGAGGCGACGTTGTACATCGCCACCCGCGAGGCGGGTCAATCACCACGAGTCGCGCATTTCGACTCCGAAGAACTGACCGCCGGCCGCGCGAAGCGGTGTGCGGGCGGGGGCGGTACAGCACTGATTAGTTACGGCGCGGCGCGCTCACCCCTCGTGCGCATCGTAGATCCGGAGACGAGAATCGAATGTCCGGCCGGAATAACCGGCGAAATCTGGGTGCAAGGCGACAACGTCGCTTCCGGCTACTGGCAGAACCCACAAGCGTCTGAAACGACGTTCGGCGCAACGCTTGTCGATCCGTCGGCCGGCACGCCGGAGGGACCGTGGCTGCGTACCGGTGACATGGGCTTCTTCGCCGACGGCGAACTGTTCATCATCGGCCGGATCAAGGATCTATTGATCGTGTACGGACGCAACCACTCTCCCGACGACCTCGAGGCAACGATCCAAAGCATCGCGCCGGGGCGTTGTGCAGCCATCGCCGTTCCGGACGAGGGCACGGAGAAACTCGTCGCCATCATCGAGTTGAAGAGCCGCGACGATTCCGGCCAGGAGGCTTTCGATCTCGTCCGGCGCAAGGTCACTTCCGCGATATCCACCGTCCACGGGTTGAGCATCGCCGATCTCGTTGTGGTAGCGCCCGGTTCGATCCCCATCACCACCAGCGGCAAGGTCCGTCGGGCGGCCTGTGTCGAGCGGTATCGACAGAATCAGTTCGCCCGGTTGGATGCGCAGCGCCGAGGGCCGGCCGTTCACGCCGACTGAGCACTCACGGACGCCACGGGGACGTGATGAAATTCTCGGAGATGCTGCGCACCGAAAGCGAGCGCGCTTCGGCCGCGGCGCGTTACCGCCGCAGCGGCAACGCTTTCCGCTTCCTATGCGAAACCCACCTGGAGCTTCCGCCGGATCCTCCACCCGGCCGCCGCACGCTTGCTCTGTTTGCGCACTTTGACCCGCAGGGCGTCGTCGATCCGTACGTCGCCTATTACCTGAAAGCCTTGCGGGAGCAGGGCGCGGCCATCGTCTTCGTCTCCGGCTCGCCCACTCTCACACCGGAGTCGGTGGCTTCCATCCGCTCCCTCTGTGATGGCATCTACACCCGCCGAACGCTTTCCTACGATTTCGGCTCGTGGCACCTCGCGTGGTGCATTCTCACGCACCACGGGTGGTCGCTCAATCAATTCGACCGGTTTCTGGTCGCCAACGACAGCGTCTTCGGTCCGCTCTTTCCCCTGGAAGACATGTGGAGTTCGTTTCACGGCGCCGACATGTACGGCGCTGTCGAGAACACCCAATTGGTTCCGCATCTCCAATCTTTCTTTCTCGTCTGGGATCTCGACTCGCACACCCGCACGTTCCTCGAAGACTTCTGGGATGGCTTCCAGTACGTGGTCCACAAGGGGATGGTCATCTGGCGATACGAGATCGGCATATCCGCCCGCGCCCGTGGAGCCGGACTCAGCCTCAACCCGTTCGTCTCCGCCGCCGCCATCGAACTCACCTACGGCCGCCCATCGGCCCGCCCGTGGGCCACCAGACGCTCTGCTCGCAACAACGGCACCCTGCACTTTTGGGATGGCCTCATCAAGGACTTCCGGTTTCCGTTCCTCAAGGCGAACCTGGCCCGCTACGACATGCCGTGGCACGCGTCCATGGCGGACCTGCGCGACGTCATCGAGCGACACACCGACTATCCCTTCCAGCTCATCCAGTCGAACGTGGACAGGCTCGGCCGGAGAGCGCCGTCCCTGATGAGCGGCTACGCCCGGCCCGGCGCCGGGCGGATGAACGGGCGCATGGGATCTGCTCGGCGAGGGCCGCGCGGTTCGAACTGAACGACATCGACCGCTCAGAGGCTGCTTACGCCCGAGGCCACCAGCATGATCCCGGCGAGAGCGGGTGCGGCGATCAGAAGCCGGCGACGGTGAATGGCAAACCACCTTTGCAGCTGCACCATCGCCAGCTGGGTCTGCGCCGGCGCGAGAAGATAGCTGACGAGGGGGACCTCTACCAGGACGAGGACCACGATCGTGAAGATCACGACCGCGCCGAGCTGAGCGCCGATCGCTGCTCTCGAGGAGACAATGATGGTGAGCACCACGAGATAATCGGCGAGTGGCATGGTCGTCACCAGTCCAATCCCAAACGCCACCCACGGGTTCCCGCCTTGCAACGCGCGGCGGACGCGGGCCGTCAGCCGGGCGGCCGCGGTCGGTCGGGGCGGCTGCGGGGCTCGGGACGGTGGGGCGCCGCGGTACGCCCACACTCCGGTCGCGATCGCCAGGGCAAGCACGCCGATCGCGATTTGGAAGTACCCGCCCGTGAAGCGCACGACCGTGGACCTCGCGTCTTCCATAACCGTCGCTGGCGAATCCCGCAGGAGTACGAAGGCGCCGACGCCCGGGGCTACGCCCGCTGTGAGGCCGCCCCACCAGTAGGCGAGGAGGTTGTGCCGGGGCCGGGGGCGTGACATCAAGATTCCGCCGATGACCAGTCGCGTCGGGTCCAGCGACAGCCAAACTGCGATCGGCAGCACCGTTCCCCACATCATCAAGCACGCTCCCCGACGGCGACCTTCTCCAAGAGATCCGCTGCCGCGGTGACACTTTCGGCGGGCTTGGTCATCTGGGCGGCGAATTCACGGGCTCGGCCGGCGTAGTGCGGCGCGAGGATCTCGCGGAGATGCCGGGCGAGTGACTCCACGGTGGTGCTCACCAACCGCTGGGCGCGGCCAACTCGCATCCGGCTGACCTGCGCGGCCCACAGCGGCTGCTCGGCCACATCCCAGAGGATCAGCATCGGGATTCCGGCTCGCAGGCCGGCGGCCGTGGTGCCCCCGCCACCGTGGTGGACCATGGCGCGGCAGAGTGGAAGCGTGGCCGCGTAATTCAGCGGGCCGACGAGCTTTATTCGGTCGGATTGTGAAGTACGGTGTGGGGCGCCCTCGCCCGAATAGACCAAGGCCCGTTCGCCAAGCTGCGTGCAGGCGGCGGCGATCATGGCGATCGTGTCGGCAGGGGATCGGACCGGTGTGCTGCCAAACCCGAAGTAGACGGGGGGCGTTCCAGCGGTAGCCCAGGCGGCCGCCTCACCGTCGTCACAGGTCGGTAGATCCATCGTGAGCGCACCGACGAACGGGCGCCGGCCATCCCATTCCTTCGCCAGGCCCGGAAAACAGGCTCGGTCGTAGGCCTGGATTTCGAGCGATCCGCGATGCGCCATTCGCTTCGCCGCCGGGGCGGCGGCCCGCGGAAGGCCCAGTTGACGGCGTTGCTCGTCGTCGACCTCCTTGGTGATGCGCCAGTACAGCCACCACGCCGTCCTCAACGCGGTGCGGACCAGGGGGGCCGGCGATGGTACCGACGGAAGGGCCAGCTGGCCATTGACGCAGATCGGCATGTGGTGCAGTGTCGCCACTGGGATGTCGTAGTACTCAGCCACATTGGCGACGACCCCGTGGTAGGTCTGGCCGGTTACCAGCAGGTCTGCGCCGTCCGCCACCGAAGTCAGCGTCGTGCCCATCTGCGCCCAGCCCTCGATGAAGAGCTCCCTGCCCGAGCGGACCAAGCTGAGCGGATTCTGCGGCTTGAAGGCGCGGTGGTGGAAGTCCGCGAGCGCGTTCACCTGCTCCTGCGAATCCGGCCCGTAGGCGACCGCAGGCAGCCCGGCGGCCTCCACGAGGCCGATCAGGTTGGGCGGCACCGCCATACGCACTTCGTGCCCGCGCCGCATCAGCTCGAGGCCGGCGGCGGCGCAGGGCTCGACGTCACCGCGAGTTCCGTGGGCGGCCAAGACAACCTTCATCGCTGCTACCGGCTCCGTCAGTCGTCGTCCGCGTAGGCGAGGTCCGTGGTTTTGGTCGGCGCATTCGAGCCGGGGCCTTCCAAGACTCGCTTGAACACGCCTTGCAACGCGTTCAGAAATCGGATGACGGAGTCCCTGGCCACCGGGTTGTTGGGGAAATTCACCCATATCGATACCGCATCGAAGAGACGGATCACCGAGATGTACAGGTGCGCCGGATCCCTTGGATCGCAGTAGATTTTGAGATTCGCGTTCTTCATGTGGGAGGAGACGGTGGCAGAGAACGGCGGCAGGCCGGCATCCATGTAGTTGACCATGGTGCAATTCGGCCCCCACGGTCTGAGCCAGGGCGCCAACTTCAGCACGTCGTTGAACGACACATTCGCGAGATCCAGATTCGAGTCGAAGGATGCCTGCGCGGCACGCGCGGTCTCTGCAAACGATGTCGGGTCGACGGGGACGGTGAACGGGACCACGCCGGTGAACCAGCCCATGGTCGAGAATTCCGCCAGGGTTCTGCGTTTGTCGATGGGTGCGAGGCCGTAATACGTTGTCGCACCAGTTAGCTCGTATTGCGCGAGAGCAACGCAGGCGAACAACCCCCCGCTGATGCGCGCGGCCGCCCGGATGCAGAGTGATTCGAAAGCCGCGGTCTGTTCCTGGTCCATCAGCCGTTCGACCATGAGGTCACCACCGGAGGACACCGACAAGTCACCGAGGGGAAGCGGGAAGTCCGGGAGCGTTCCGCCATTCCGTTCGGCGAATTCGATCCATTTCCGCACCTCGGGGGAAGCGGACGTCAGGCCGGCCAGGTGTTGCTTCTCGCGCACGCAGAAGTCGTCGTGGCTGGCGGGCGGGGGGGAGGCGACGAGCGCGCCGCCGGTGATCAGGACCCGGTAGTTCATCAAGATTTCCGTGTACAGCCCCGAGATGATCGTCGGATCGCAGTGCACGTGGTCGACGATCGCAAAGAAGCTGAAGTGGTCCGCGCGCTGGATGATGCCGAACCTGAAGCAGTCCCATTGCACCGGGTCCGGGGTGGACAGCACGAACTGGCGCCACTCGTTGGGTGTCATCGCGTCATGCCGGATCGGAACGAACTCGATATCGGCGGGATCTTGGATGGTGTGGCGCACAATGCGTTCCGCGTCTTCGTACGCGAACCAACTGTGATACGTCTTGTGCCGGCGCAGGTGTGCATTGATGACGTAATTCATCGCGCGGACGTCGCACCGGCCCGGTTCGTCGCCGCACCCGATGACCAGCCGGGCATAGTCTAGGCCCCGGGCGGCGTATCGCGAAAAGCCGCGCAGGTGCGCCTCCTGCATGGCGCTCAGCGGCACATCGCTTGCCGGCGCGTGCCGGGCTTTCTCGAGGGAGGCCGGAGCTGCTTGCCAGGACACGATTCTGCCCGCCTCCGGCATCCAGTCATGAACGGTTCCCACGAACAGCCCGCGCGCCGGCCCTGCACCTACGAACACCCTGCCCCCTTCGGCACGTTTGCTCCGGCGTCGAGATCGGCGGTGGCGGAGAGAGTCTCACACAGCAGCCCGGCCAAACCGCGGATCGTGGTGATGTCGTTGGTGGTGACGCGGACCCCTGTTTCCGCCTCGATACGGGTCCGTAGCTCCAGGTTGCCCATTGAGTCGAGGCCATACTCGGACAGTGGGTGATCCGGGTCTATGGTTCGCCTGAGAATCAGGCTGACCGCGTCGGAAACCATGCGCCGGAGCCGGGCCGGCCAGTCCTCGCGCGGTAGCGCGTGCAACTCGGCCACCAATTCGCCTGCCCCCTTGGGGCTTTGGCTTCTGGAGCGAAATAACTCGGCGAACCTGCTGCGCTGTGCGTATGCGGCGAACCACGGTGTACCCGTCAACTTCGCATAACCGGCGTACGGCCGGTCGTGGCGCAAGAGCGCCTGAAACGCGTAGGCGCCCTCCTCGGCGGTGAAGGCCGTGTCCCGCCAGTGCGCAATCGCGGTGCCTTCGCCGTCCTGCCCGGGAGTCACCTCTTCGCCGGTCTCCGACCTGACCTCGGCGGCGCGACCGACCTCTGCCCACAATGCCCAGCCGATCGCGGTGGCTGGAAGGCCGCGGGCGCGGCGCCACCGCGCGAACGCGTCCAGCCAGCTGTTAGCCGCGGCGTACGCCGTTTGTCCGGGCGAGCCCACAAGACCCACCGCCGAGGAGAACACGCAGAACCAGTCCAGGTGGAGGTGGGCCGTCGCCTGGTGTAAGTTCCACGCCCCGAACACCTTCGGAGCCCAGTTGCGGTCGACGAGCTCGTCGCTCGTGGTGGCGAGCATCGCGTTCTCGAACACCGCGGCGGCGTGCAACACCCCCCGCAACGGCAGACCGGTGGCAGTCGCCGCCCTCACCAAACGCGTAGCCGTGCCGTCCTCGGCGATGTCGCCGCACTCCACCTCGATGTCGGTGCCCATCGCCCGGATGAGTTCGATCGTTTCCAACGCCTTGGCATCCGGCCGCGACCGGGAGCTCAGTACGATGCGGCCGCAGCCGGCCGCGGCCATCCTTTCGGCGAGGAAGAGCCCGATGCCGCCCAGGCCACCGGTAATGATGTAGGAGCCGTCGTTCCGGAAGGTCCGGGCTTGACCGGGTGGTACGACGACGTTGGTGTGACCGGTCTGCGGCACATCGAGGAGGACCCTGCCCGTGTGCTCGGCCTCGCTTTTCGCTCGGAGGGCCGCGGCGGCATC